>CAZVSL010000712.1:0-2142 GCA_964629935.1 uncultured Calditrichaceae bacterium
GAGTGATAACGGTCAATAGATCATCATGTTGCAGAACACGGCGGCAGCGGCCCTGTCATCCTTTGAATTTCTTCGATTAGCCCCTGGTGCACAGCAAGTAACTCCTCCAGAGTTAGAAAGTCGCTCATTTCGCAAGCAACTCGCCCAGGCGACGGTTCTTTGCTATGCTTGCGTCTAAGTGCTTCATCACTTCAGGACGAGTCTTTGGGACTCGCACATCAAATGGCAATCCTCCATTTTCTTCTATCAAGCTGTAAAAAACATTGGTCGCTTCGGAGTGGTTCATTCCCAGACGCTTCAGGATTCTTGATACATTTTCTTTTTTTTTGAGGCTCCATCAAAGCCCTGAATACAGAGCAACCTTGCGAAGGCTCAGAGCCTTCGCAAGGTTGCTAATTCCTACTGCAGCAAAATCATCTTGCGCGTCGCATGGAACGTGCCTGCTTTCACGGCATAGAAATACACACCGCTGGCGACGCGCTCGCCAGAATTGTCGCGGCCGTCCCAGGTGATGCTGTGGGTACCGGGGGCATAGGTTTCGTTCACCAGCTCACGGATGGCGCGTCCCAGTGCATCGTAGACAGTGATATTGACTTCGCTGGCTACGGGAACGGAGAATTGAATCGCCGTGGCCGGGTTAAACGGATTAGGATAGTTCTGCGCCAGCACAAAGCTCTTGGGCGCGCTGATATCGACTTCGAGCGTGCTGGAATACTCGAATGCACCGTCTACATCGATCTGTTTCAGGCGATAATAACGCTTGCCTGCCTGCACATCTTCATCGATGAATTCATAGCGCTGTTCCGTCGTCGTGGTGCCATGGCCCTGGACGAAACCGATTTTGGCAAAAGTCTCAGCGTCCAGGCTGCGTTCGACATCAAACCCGAAGTTATTGGTTTCACTGACAGTCAGCCACTTGAGCGCAACCGTGTTGCCGCTGACTCGCGCCGAGAAAGAGGCAAGCTCGACCGGGACGGTGCTGTTGAGGGTACCGTCGGTAGTGGTTGCGGCGGTCAAATCATCTTCAAAGTCGGTTAGCTGTAATAAGCCGACGCCGGATTGACTTGTGGTCTCGAATTCAACATTGAGCAGAACGCCGCTTTGATCCGTGCCGTCCAAATCAATACCGACAATCGTAATGACACCAGGTGCGTTGTCAGGATCGTTGATCTGTCCGTCAATTTGCGTCCATCCCTGGGTCATTGTGCCATCTGTGCTAACCCCAACAAAGGTCAGGAATTCTGTGGGAAAAGAGAATTTGAACTTGATTGCATCAACGGTGGTACCGGTTGAATTCGTCAGAGTCAGCGCAACCAGGACAGTCTGACCTGCTGGCGGACCGATGTCGACGCTCAACGGAGGACTGAGATCGTGTGGTGTCTGCGCTGAACCAGATGACACGAATGCCATCGTAAAGAGTAAAATAAAGAGATAGCTTAACTGTTTCATGCGGATATGCCTCCTATTAGAAACCAGAATCTTTTGGCCGATTACTGTCTGAGTCTACTTGATCAACATCATCTTCTTGGTATCCTTGAACTGTCCGGCTTTAATCGTGTAAAAATAAGTGCCTGAAGGAACGGGAATACCACTGTCATTCTTACCATCCCATTTGATCTTGTGCGTACCAGCGGATTTCTTCGCGCCGCCCAGGCTGCGTACAGTTTGGCCCTTAACATTGTAAATCTTGATTTGCACCTTCACTTCGTCGCCATTTAAATGCGGGATATCGTACTGAATCATAGTCTCCGGGTTGAACGGATTCGGGTAGTTTTGGTGCAGGGCAAATGAACCCGGTACGGACGCATTCGCATCGATTGCAGCAGACTCTAAGGTCGCATACTCCAGATCATCTGCAACGCTTGCCAATGTGATTTCAACGGCACCTTCAGCCTCGGTTTTTTTCTCAAATCGTAGATAGACCAGCTCCGTCTGTGCGGTACTTTGCATTTGGTCGAGGTTGAATCCCGCAAGGGTAACCTGGCCTGCCTGATTGGCGCGGGCGTCAAGCTGAGTCCAGTCTGTCGTGGCGTCACTTCGTTCAATACCTACAAAATCAACTTTGTCGGCCGGATACGTCAACTTCGCGCTGATAGCCTGCAATCCGTTGGCGTCAGATACTTGCAAAGCTACCCGCAATTC
>CAZVSL010000712.1:2152-3090 GCA_964629935.1 uncultured Calditrichaceae bacterium
GAGGCGAGAGAAAGACGCGGACTGAGACCTGCGCGTTTGGTTAACGCCAGACCTGAAAAGCATGCTTCGGGATCCAGATCAGCCAGGGCGCGCAGAAAAATATCCAGAGCATCCTGTGCGCCAACATTCTCGTCACAATTGACATCCGCTGCCACGATCTCACACTCAAAACCTTCGACGTCGAATTCCGGAGACAGATTGCCATCACTGAGAGCGATATCAAAAGCTGCCAGGGCATCGTCAGCAGAGATTGTCCCGTCATTATTCACATCGCCATCACCGACGCACAACGCCACTTCCGAACAAGGCGAGGCCTCGAATATGCTCTCGGTTTCGAATTGTGTAAAATCAACCGGGCCTTCAATAGCATCGCCGCTGCCGTTGCCGTCGCCGCTCGGGCCATCTGCGGCGCCCCACCAGTTTTCAGTAGCGCTGACGGAATTCGTGCCGTCGTTACGCAAAGCGTAGCCTTCACCGCCGCCGTTCGAGCAAAACTCGTTGTTATGAACATTGACGCCGGTACTGAAATCATCGAGAATAACCACGCCGTTGCCAAAATTGTTGGCGATGATATTATTGTCGATTTCTCCGAACTCACCCAGTTGGCCAACGGAGTTTTCTATACTGATGCCAGTATCATTATACTCGATCAGGTCGCTGTCGATATCGAACGCGACCGCATGTTGCATCTGAATACCGGTGCCATTGTCGTGGATATGGTTGTCCTCAATCCTGGCAACCAAAGTTGAAGCGACACAAATGCCTACTTCATTATCATAAATCTCACTGTTGCGTACGGTGACGAAGTTATCATCTTCCGTGCCGCTGCCGACCTTGATGCCGTTGTAGCAGTTGTAGACAAAGTTGGTATCAATCGTCGCGTTGGCGCTGATCGCATTTACCTGTATCCTTTACGTGGGTTTCGATGCCGTATATGA
>CAZVSL010000713.1:0-3087 GCA_964629935.1 uncultured Calditrichaceae bacterium
GATCATCGATGATCTCGAGACAATCATAGCAATATCAACAACATTTTCTCATTATTACAAAGGCATATTAAAATACAAACTTGGCCTCTGTCAAGGCTCAGTGAGCACCTTGCAGCAGGCTGTGTCGCATTTTCAAGCAGTATATCAGGATCATGCGTCCCTGACGGATGCCAGGCAAATATCCTATTTCTCGGGTTATTATGCCGGTTTGTGTCATCTCGCAATTTTCGAGCTGCAGGACGACAGTGAGGAATTGCAAGCCGCCAGTTCTGCTCTTAGTTGGGCGGCTCAAACTGTTGCAGCAGATCAGGCAGCCTCTGCGACACTCATTGAGCTGAAAAATATCTGTCGGTTGCTCAGCGGCTACAGCAAATACCGCCAGGCTAGAGATGCTGGTTCTACCACATCCGCCATCAATCTTTGCCAGGGGGCTCTGCAGGATCTGGCCTTGCCAGAGAGTCAGACATGGTCTTCGTCAATTGCCCAGTTCTACCGTGGCGCTACGCATTACACGCTTGCTGGTTTGGTTGAGAATGTGGGGGAGAAGCTTGATCAGCTTACTCGTGCCGGAGAAGTGTTCGATGCCCTTGTCTTCCATGGCATAGAACAGGAACACTTGCAGTGTTTTGAAGAAGCACGTGATTATGCTTCATCCTATGCCAGGCTACTACATTTTTCTTTTGATACGACCGGGGGCGCCAATGTTAGCTCTGGCCTGATAGATAATGCCTGCGACCGTGCAACATTGCAATACCATGAGCGGCTTGTGCGGCACATGGCAGCAAACGGTACCGTACCAGATTTGCCATCTCAGTCTTTTGCTTCCGATTTAGTTTTTTGGGATGCTCTGGTGAGACTGGCAGCAGCCATGCCCAATCTTGGTGCTGCTGACCTCCATGGCCTTCACAATGACTTGCAACAGTTGATAGCCGATAATCCGGGCGATGTGCTGGTACAACATGCCCGTTTGCTACAGGCTGAGTCTCGCTTATGGCAGCAAGTCAGAGCTGGAAGCAATAGTTTGCAATATCCCACCTTTGGTGATGTCTCCGGTTTCCACCGTGACTTTGCTACGATCGCCGGCGAGCGAGATTTGCTGGTGCAGTTGTTGAGTTTGCCCATTGTCTGGCAAAATATCGATTTTTCTCTCGCAGTAAACCCCGCTATACAAATTTTGCACAATGCTCTTGACCCTTTCCAGAGTCAGCTTTTCCCGCCGCGCTACGGTGATTTTTCTCCTGTCCGCAGTCTGTTCATGTTTGCAAAAACGCATGATGACTACTATACGCCGCTCGTAAACATCCTGGAATACCTGCGCCGCAACGCCCAAGTTGACAGCAATCGCTGTAAGCTGACGCTGCTGACAGCCTGGGCGAAATACCGCCAGGATGAAGAAGGCCACCATGGCGAAGCAACAACACTACTCGATGGGATCGATTGTGAGCACGACGGAATATGGGCAGAAAAACAATTTGCGAAGGCCATTATTACCTATAATCAAGGTGACCAGGTTGAGGCTTGTAGGATGTTAGCTGAGGTGGGTGACCAGAGGTGCATCGATATTATGAGAGCTTACCAGTGTGAAGACATTCCTGTGGTGCCACTGAGCTATCCCGATATTGGATTTCGGATTGACTTGATCGATGCAACTCAGCCAGGCGTCTATTTGAAGCCCGGGCTGCGGTTGTGGCAGAATCACCCTTTGCAACGGTCGATTTTGGCGCATTATCCTGTCTCCCCGCGGCGTATCGATGCGTGCTTAGCCGCAGAATCGGAAAGCTGCCCCGGCCAGGGTTGTGGCGCTCCGACTGTTGCCTGCTTTGACTCATATTTGCCCAAAGGTCCGTTGGACGTCGAAGTGGAATTCACCATCGTTTTCCCGGCCACAGGGGACTCTGAATACCAGATTGATAACCGGCCGCGCGAGCGAGTAGACTCTGAACACCGCCCTGTACATAGTTTGTCGCGCTATCAATATCACGATATCAAGGTGTGGCGTACGGGATACTATCCCTGGCATATTCGTATGTTTCTGACCCAAAGCGAGAGTGTGTCCATTGGCGATTTGCTTCGACCAGCCGAACAGTTGCAGCAAACAAATAGTCTCAGCCTGAATGATTCGTATATCGTTGACATATCCAATGCAGTCGGTAATCGTGTTTATGTGCTTTATGCTGATAAAAACTATAAGTATCATCTGACTTACCTTGATGAGAACTGGAAGCAGATAGAGACCAAAGACAAGATAAAATTTGCCGGCACAAGACGTATCGATGAAATCGTCTATCCAAGTGGCCTGGTTGCCCTGGCTGCAGATACTGTGCTCATTTCTGATTACCAGACCAATCAGATCTGGCAGGTTATAGACTTCAACAATCCTGCGCCGCTGGCACACGATTTGCTCAACAAAAAGTTAAACCGTCCCGGCGACCTGCATCTTGGCAACGATAATGGTAGCCAAATACTCTATGTCAGCAATAATAGTGAATTGCTGAAGTATAACCTGGACGATCCGAATCTAACAGTGATCGAAGATACAGACGAGCTTAACGCTGCATCGTCACAAGTGTCGACTGTGCTTGCTTCTGTGTGGGATAGTAATGTTGTCTCGAAGAGTTCCGACATCTTTTTTGACGGAGACGGGCTGTCTTTTCCTCTAAGGCTGACTGTCGACCACCAGGGATATGTCTATGTGCCACACCTCGGCTCGGATCACTTGTTCTTCTTGAACGATGAGGGCCTGTTGATTCAAAGATACGAAACTAAACCACTGACACAACGGGTTATTCGCATTGGTTCGAACGGCCTGGGAGACAAACTGATTGCTGGCCATGCAAACGGTTTGACTGTTTACACAATAGCTGCTGATAACGACTACGATCCTCACGCCTGGCTACGATAGAACACCAACCTCCAGTTTTCCATCAATGACCAGTTTCATACTTTGGGAGCCAGGGGTCCGTGGACCAATAGGTCCCAACTCAGTCCAAGTCAAATTAATATCTTGCATTGTCTTCCTCTTTGACCTATATTTTTAGTTTGGTTAACCCGCCTGCTCCGCTGTTGTTGAGCGGAGACTTTCCCTAC
>CAZVSL010000714.1:0-3082 GCA_964629935.1 uncultured Calditrichaceae bacterium
ATCTCGTAGGTATCGAATTCGACCATGGAACGAAGGATGTAACTGTTTATGCACCGTAGTTTACTATTAATATTCTTTCTCTGGTCTGCGTTGTCGGCGCAGCAGATGAGCAGGCTTGACAGTCTGAAACAGCAGCTCGCGGAAGCAGAGAATGCGCAACGCGCCGGCGTGCTGGTTGAGCTGGTCACGGAGCTGCATCGTAAGCAGCCGGAGCAGGCTATAGATTATGGCCGTCAGGCGCTCACTCTTCTGCGCAGGCAATCTGAACCAGAGCTCGAGGTCGAGGCCTGGTATCAGAAGGGTAGGGCGCATTATTATTTGAACCAGTTTGATTCGGTTCTGGTGCACGCTGGACGGGTTTTGGAGATAGCTGATGCCATTGGTAATCAAAGAGCGCAGGCGAACGCGTACAATCTGATGGGCGTGGTTTATGGCATGATGGATGATCGCAGCACCGAGATCGAGCTGTTTCAGAAAGCGCTGGCCCTGCGCAAAGAAGTCGGTGATGAGAGCGGCTATGCCAATACGCTCAACAATATTGCGATCGTTTATGAGGAAACAGGTGAGTATGACAAAGCGCTGGAATTCCATCGCAAAGCGCTGGCGGCGCGTCTGGAACTGGGCGACAAGGGCTATATTGCCGATTCTTACAACAACATTGGGGTGGTTTACTGGTATCTGGGGCGCTATGACGATGCTCTGCAATATTATCAACGCGCCCTGGCTTTACGGGAAGAGATAGCCGACAAGAAGGCAACAGCAGAGACGCTCAACAATATTGGCGTTCTGTATACGGATTTGGGCGAGTACGAAGATGCCCTGAAATTCTACAACCGTGCCCTTGCCGTTCGCGAAGCAATCGATGACCGACTTGGCATGTCCTCGACATTGCTAAATATCGGTTCGATCTATGCAAAAATGGACAGTTCTAAGAGCACGCAAAGAAAGGCGTTGCAGTTCATGGAGCGGGCTTTGATGCTCAAGCAGGAATTTGGCGAGCGCATGACCATCGCGGAAACTTTAAACGGAATTGGCGCCGTTCACACAAAACTCGGAAACTATGCTCTGGCGCTCAACTATCTGCAACGGTCACTTTTGCTCAATGCAGAAATTGAAAATCCTGCCGGTGTGGCTGCTGTGCACTACGATATGAGTCGTGTTTATAATTTGCAGGGTGAGCTTGCTTTGGCGCTTGAACATGCGCAAGAGGGCGTTGCCCTTGCTGAGACTTTGCGGACCCGGCCACTGATTCGCGACGGCTATGAGCTACTGTCACAACTCTATGCTGCGCAGGGGCAATACGAAAGGGCATTTACAGCTTACAAGAACTTCAAAGCTGCGAATGACTCCATATTCAATGCCAACAGCCAATCGGTTCTGGCGCGATTGCAGACTCAGTACAAAACCAAGGAGCAGGAACAACGGATCGAACTTCTGGAGCGCGAACGTGAGATTCGCTCGCTATGGCTGGGCGGACTTATCGGCGGGCTGTTCTTGCTGCTGATTATTTTAGTTCTGGTGTACAACCGCTTTCGGCTCAAGCAGCGGGCCCACGAGGCGCAGGAAAAATTGCGGCTGGCTGAGCTCGAACAGGAACGCTTACGCACCGAGGCCGCGGAAGCACGCGCTAACTATTTGCAGGCTGAGAATGATCGCAAAACCCATGAGCTCGAGACCGCCCGTACACTGCAACTCTCGATGTTGCCGGTCAGGCTGCCTGACCATCCCAGGGTGGAGATAGCAGCGTTCATGCAGACAGCCACTGAGGTGGGCGGCGATTACTATGATTTCAAGGTAGCTGATGATGGCAGTCTCACCATCGTCATCGGCGATGCTACCGGGCATGGTGCGCAAGCCGGCACCATGGTTACGGCCACCAAGAGTCTGTTCAACATTCTCGCCGACAGCGCCGATTTGCTGGAGATTGTTCAGCAATCCACAGTTGCCATCAAACGCATGAACATGCCCAATCTGTACATGGCTGCTGCGTTCTTGCGTTTGCGCGGCACGACTTTGGAGCTGGTTGGTGCGGGCATGCCGCCAGCCCTGATCTATCGGGCAGCCGGGGATACAATAGAAGCCGTCGAATTGAAGGGCATGCCGTTGGGCAGCGCCATCGATTTTCCATATACGCAGAACCAAGTCAAGCTCGGCGCCGGAGATACTGTTTTGCTTATGAGCGATGGCCTGCCTGAGCTGTTTGGCCAGAACGGAGAAATGCTCGGTTATGAACGCATGCCGCAATTGCTGGCAGAGGTCGGCAAAGACAAACCCGATAAAATCATCGGCCACTTCAAGCAAACCGCTGCCCGCTGGCTGAATGGCGCTGAGCAGAAGGATGATATGACCTTTGTAGTGTTTAAGGTAAAGGACGGTTAACTCTGTTCCATGACGCAAAATCGAGAGAGTCCTGACGAACTTCTGGAAGAAGTACTCGACTTTGTTCAATACTCAAAACAGACGAAGAACCTCGGAAATTTTGGAAGAAGGGCGATGTGGTCGTGAGCAGACAAAGGAATAATGTTGTGCTATCTCGACATATCCCCTGTCGTTAATTATTTCTTTGAGTGCTTTTCTTTTCATTCGTAATTCTTAAGTCCCACCAGGTCGGTTTGCATAACAGTTCTTCTCACATACACACCAGCGATGGTGAATGGCAGCGTCACCATGAGGGCAATCGTTGCCGGGACCCCGGGATTGCCGAAGGCCAGGCTTGACTGCGGAAATAGGTGCGCGCCGAAAAAATACAAGCCGATGTGAATGGCAAGCCCGACTGCTGAGCTCACCCAGACCAGACGCAACGCAATGTCCTTGAACAAAAGGCCGCCAAGAATGGGCGGCGCCGCAGCCACGACCATGCCGTAGACTCCCACCTGACCGAAGATGCCCAGCAGTTGCGGCGGATTCAGACAGATGACAAATGCCGCCGCCGCAATCGCGACCAGAACAATATGACTGAGCTTGTAAGCCAGCGCCAGGCGCTGCTCGGAGGACAGAGTGACTTTGTCACTGCGATCGATGATATTCAAGATCAAATCATTGGCGCTGATGGTGGAAAGCGCCACCAGGATGCCGTCCAGAG
>CAZVSL010000715.1:0-3066 GCA_964629935.1 uncultured Calditrichaceae bacterium
CTGGCCGATGATGGCGCCAAGCTTATGCTTTTTGAAGCCGTAAGCCAGGATCTCTTTGCCGCTGCGCACGCCGCCGTTGATGAGCATAGCAACCGGCTTACGCCATTGTGAGTCGAACGGGCGCCGATTGCCGTCCCGGTCAATTCGCGTATAAACCGGAACCTCGCGGTTGAACACGTTCAGGTAGCTGGCCGAAGCGCCGCCCCAGCCGTCGCGCAAGTCCCAGATCAGGGCGTCAGCCTCTTTGAGCTTGCCGAACGCGATTTCATCAACAAAGGCATCGTGGTACTCGCGGCCGGCGTAGGACCAGATGTGGATGTAGCCGATCTTGTGATCACCGCGCTCGATGAGCCGGACGCTGTTTTGCTCAGCATCCAGGAACTCTTGCTTCGGGTTGATCAGGCGTGGCTCGACATGCAGTGTCATCGGCTGCATGTCACGATGGCGCCGAATTCTGAGAGGCAGTATTTGGTCAACTTTGGCCATGAGGGTTTGAACATCCCCGTACGACCGGGCATCGAGGGTCAGGATTTCATCGCCAGCCAGGAGGCCGGCTTTCTCCGCAGGAGAACCGGCGAGGACGGAAATCACAAAGTTCTTGCCCTCGATCTCGCGGCTGAGTATGCCGATGGAAGGATAGCGGATCTCTTCATGGTCGAAGAGCGCCTGAATATTCGGCAGCGCCTGAAAAATTGCGGCCAGTTGATAATATTCGGGATCGCGTCTGGTGAAATAACGCGTATGCGAGGTTTTCAACTCTGCCAGCATTTGGTTGACGATGCGGGCAAAGTCATCGTCGCCCGCCCGGCTGATTCGCTCACGATAATGCGCGATGTTTGCTTTGAAAGTTGTTTCTATTTTTTCCGGAATATAGAAATTCTCGGATACTATCTGGCAAATCTCATCAAAAAGTGTAAATTTGGACTGCGCCGCGACAGAAATCGGCGTGACCAAGCAGATGAGAAATAGAAAAGCCCTTCGCATCAATACTCCACGACGATAAATTCTAGCCTGAAAAATTCACAAACTTCGCTCAATCTTGCAGCAAAGCCTCAACAATCATGGCCTTCGCGAAATAGTGACAGCTACGTGAATTTTTCAGTTAGCCCGATTTTCCCTACGCGAAGTGCATTCTTGTGGATAAGTCGGGCCAGGTTCACTTTGGGGAATCTTAGCCTTGATAAACGTAGGGCGAACGGGAAGGTTTCAGGTGAGGCTTGGGACACAAGAAAAATCAGTGCGCTGTCCACAAATTACCATGACACAAAAAATTTCACAGGATAACAGGATAGACATGACTAAGGCATCTTGTTCATCCTGTTATCCTGCCTAAACTAATACATCACGCCCAACTTATCGCGCAGATGGGCATCAGACCGACTGTTCTTTGTCCAATAAGGCGATTTGATCGAGTTCGTCTTAACTGCACGTGTGGTCATCATCTTTGCACTCGGCCCAAATCCACTTGGATATGTCTCTTCCCAGGCAAGGATTCGGTGCGGGAAGGCTTTCTCATATTTGATTTTCAGCGTACGCTCTAAATCGTCATAGTCCAGCGTGTACACTTCCAGCTCCTTGTCGGAAAGCTCTGAGTCGCGCAGAGGTTCGCGGCTGGCGGTGGCCTTTTCTGCCTTCAATTCGATGTGGCGAAATCGCTGGAACTGCGTACCGGGTATCACCTCGATTTCACCAACGGGCAGCGCTTCAGGGGCCAGACGAATGTGGCTCCAGATTTCATCCTCAAGCCATACTTCAGGCAATTCAAGATTTCTGTCGCCTTCAGCCTGAAAATAGGAACGCAACTGCACCTCGAAGTGGTCGCCGTGATTGTTTAGTTGCGTGAATGTGTGGCCGCACCACTCTTGCGACGAGGTCGTCACTTTCAGTGTGTTATGCTGCTCATGTTTGACAGGCGTAAAGACAGAGGTCATCATTGAATAGGGATAAACGCCGGTGTAGAACTTGCGTGTGAAATTCAATTTCAGTACAGTGACGGCGTTGCTCTTGTCGCCAAATTCATACTTGACTTGTTTATCCTTGAGAAAATCTTCCGTGACAAAAATCAGAACGGCATCGCCTTCGCGCATCTCGCCGTAGCGGGCCTGCTCAAGTTTGTAGCGTGTAATCTCCGCTTCGCCGCTGTACCAGTAGCTGCCAAAATCATCACGGTCGGCAGCGACGGCATTGCCCTCATTGCTATCCGAAGGTGTGCAGTTGATGCCGAAAATAAGCACGCCACAGATCATCAGCATGCCTGTGGCCTGAGTGAGTGTATTCTTAAACATAAACCTCTCCGATCTTGTTTGTGAATCATATTACATTTGCCGCCACTGAAATTATGCCCTCCGATTTCAGTAGAAGCAGTCGACATAGATATCACACTACCACTATTCTGTTTTCGGACGTACTCTTTCCATATACATTTCTGGTTTGCCGGGACTCGTGAACCCGTATTTCTCATACAGGGTATGTGCGTCGGCGGTGACCAGGAACCACTTGTCGACATTTTCCAGCTCAGGATGCGACATGATGACCGACAACAACCATTGCGCCAGCCCCCTTGCCGCGATAAGGCTCCAGCACGAAGACGTCAGCCAGGTATGCGATACGGGCATGGTCCGTAATCACCCGTGCAAAACCGATTTGAGCGCTGCCTTCGAGCAAGCCAAAACAGAAGGAGTTATCCACCGCGGTCTTGACCTTGTCATACTTGATACCGCGGGCCCAATATGAACGGGTTAAGAAGGCATGTATCAGCTTGAGATCGAGTCTTGCCGGTTCGGTGCTGATCATAAATCCCTGGTTATGGTATTCATCGGCCACGGAAGCATCTCCACGTCATAATATACCAAAACGAAAATCTTGGATGGCGCGTGTGAATCATAAGCTTAAACGTATGAAATGGGGTTAAGATTCCAGCGAAATGCCATTCGTCCGGCGAGATGAGCGGCGTGTGTTTCGAGGGGAGGCGCTTCTAACCTGCATTATTCATGAATTCGCCCTTTTGAGCTTAATGCTGAAGCATCAGGCTCAATCCATGCAAGACGGCTAAAGCCGCTTCTGGCG
>CAZVSL010000716.1:0-3064 GCA_964629935.1 uncultured Calditrichaceae bacterium
TCAATCGGCAGAGCGGGTGGCTGTTAACCACTAGGTTGTAGGTTCGAGTCCTACCCGAGGAGCTGAGCCCGACATTTAATGTTGGGCTTTTTTATTTTAGCCTGAATTACTTTGAGCGCGAGATGTTTGGCAAGAGTGGGAAATCAAAGTTCAAATATGAAAATGCAAGATCACAACTTCTCGTTCTTTGCAAAAAAAATGAAAAGCAATATAACCAGGCCGCGGCTTAGCCGCGCTGGGAATTACCGCTCTTTCGCGATAATACAATTGTGGGCTTTGATGTAGCCACAGCGCAGCACCTTGAAGCCGTTTTCGTAGGCGTAGAGACCGAGCTGCTTTTCGTTCATCAGCTCTCGGTAGCCGTAATTCAGGGCATCGCGCATGAGCTGATAGAAGGTTCTGAGTCTGACCTGGTCACGGAATGTCGTTATGATGGCATAGCCGCCGGGCTTGAGGAATTGGCGGTGGAAATGGAAAATGAGCGGCTTATATTTCTCAGGATAGTGGTCAACCAGGCCGACGCTGAGCACGATGTCGAATTCCTTACCATATTTCAAGTCCGCGATATCGGCTACTTCAAAATCGATATTGAAATCTTCTTTATTGTATACGGCCCAATAGCCGGTTCGTGGGTCCTTTCCCAGGAACGGATATTCTTCCGGGAATTCACCGAAGCGTTCTGCGCGGCAAAAGTCATCAAAGTCCACCATGACGGCGTGCCCGCCGGCATACAGGGATAGCAGCAACATGGCATCATAGCCATCACCGGCGCCTAATACCAGAATATTGGGTTTCTTGACTTCCAGACCATCAAATAGCTTTCTCTTGCCCCGCGGGTCCCAAATTGCGTCCTCCTTGTGATGAATATGGTTCCAGACTTTCAGCCGGATCAGCTCCTGCAGGGTCTCGTCCGCTTCTTTCACGTTGAAATTGCGCAAATGTGACAGGAACTGTCTGCGGATTTCTTTCCGTTTTTGCGCAAGGTCGGAGGTGAACAGTTTATGAAAATTGCGATTGAAAAACTGCCACTGCAGCGGAACCGGCATTGTCATGCCGCGGCTGGCTTCCCAGGCTCTTTTATGTGCCGAATAGGTTCCAACAACGTAAGGTTTGCCCGCTTCTTGCCAGCTCAGACGCGACCAGTCGATGTTGCTTTGCTCCACATAAATATCCGGCGGCTGCGTGCGCAGGTCTGTGCGGTAGATCGGCGTCAGTTCCGTGGTTTCAAGCTCGTACGATTCCAGGTACAGGTCATTGATGTTTGTATGTTCCGGGTTGCTCATCTCTCATTAAGCCTGATATACTTTTGGATACTTGTTCTGATTCACGCTCGGGTCCGTCTTGCAATACGTTTCTTTGGCTTTATACGCCAGGGACTGCTGCCAAAGGCGTCACGCCGAAGTCTTGTCGTCTGAGATTGACTGCCATGCTGAGGCGATCGAGCCTGAGATAATATTGTAATAAACCGTCTTCTCCACGCGCAGAATATTTGCAATTGCTTCAAATTCCTTGGCCGATCGCACGACCAATTTGTAGTCAACGTCATCCTGTAACAGTATCTTTATGATACCCCTACGCTTCCGCGCATTCCAAAGCAAGGCATAGTCTCTGATTTTTCGCCATGTCTTTTCATCGTCGTCAAAAGAGAGCCATTCCGATTCTGGTTCCGGGGCCGGGAAAAGTTCCGTCGTGTCGTTCGGTTTGTTGTTTACATCCTTTGTTGCGTTTGTAAGATCATCTGTTGTGTACTGCATGATATGTTTCTCATCGCTCCTTTGGTTTAGGCATGTTGCCATGCATTTTAAGAACATGATTCTCCACCTAACCGGGAAAGGGCAAAATGGCTGAAAAGGGCAACTGTTGCGATGTATCTCAGATGAATACCATATTTTTACCAAATATCATGCCAGACAGGTAAGAACGAATGTCCGTGGCATCAGGAACAAGCCTGACCGGCGAACGCCTGTGCCATGCCGCAACAACTGTATCGCAGTGAATCAGCCACAGTGAAATTCTGCGCTCATGCCGGCAATAACTCAGACGCAATATTATCAAAGGCTTAGGTCCTGGAGAGAGGCGAGCCGGTGTCGCAATGATTCCTGGTATGCAATTTGATGCGACCTCACCTGCTCTCCACAACCACAAGGGTGACAGGATAAGGGCCGCAACAGCGTGCAAAATAATCTCAATATATCTTAAGATTCTTTGTTCCGCAAACAGATGAGTTATGAGTAATAATGAGTAGCAAAGAACACAAATCATCAGGGGATACAACCAAATTATGGGTTCACAAATAAAGGAGTTTGATTAGAATTTTTGCCGGGGAACAGTAGAGTTTGCACAGGTTATTCTACTTGTTCCGTGTCTCCCAAAAACGACAACGATAATACTTACGGCGCCGAAGACACTCCCATTTCCGAAGCTTTTTCTGAGCCGACTACGAATCCGATTCCACCACCGAAGCCTAAAACAAGCAGCAGGGGAGCCATTTCAGGATGAATTCTTTTTGAGCGAATAGTCCCTATTAACCGACTTAATTCATTCAAAGAGGGGGCCACCAAATGGACATGCTCCAAGGCACTGCAGCAGATTTCGAAGGTGGGCAGTTTCCTGCCAATTCCACCAAATCCTGGCTTTACTGGGATGGCTCAATAAGACGTAACGGCGTTCACGATCGCCAAAATGCCGGCGTTGGTCTGTTGAAGTCGTTTTACTCAAAGGTGATCGTCTCTCATACTTTTCTGGGGATCATGCTATCTGTGATCCTGCTATTTCCGGAAAGATCGTTTCGGTACAAGAACTTCTTTGCCAGATGCCTGCGCTATTCAAAGAAACTGATGAAGCGCGGCCTGGACGTCACCATTGCCATCCTCGGTCTTATGGCATCTTCGATCATATTCCTGTTCTTGCCCCTGTTGATCCGGTTGGATTCCCATGGCAGCGTTCTGTTTAAACAAGTCAGAATTGGCAAGAACCGGCGCAAGAAAGACAGGCGGGTCCTCTCAGTTGACGTTCCGGTAGAACGGCGCAAGCGCTGTCGTCGTCAAGCTGACCTGCTGGGTAA
>CAZVSL010000717.1:0-3063 GCA_964629935.1 uncultured Calditrichaceae bacterium
CTTCGTCAAACTGTCCCAGAAGCTGGGCGACGGCGAGGTTGTGGTGAACTACCTGTCCAAGGGCATGTTGCTGGGCGAGGTCGAGTACACCTTGCAGCAGCGTGAGTGGGTGCACACGGCGACCTCGGTTGAAAACACGGAGCTAGTGCGCTTCTCCTACGCGGTCTTTCAGACGCTCCTGGACGCTTATCCGAAGTTGCAACAGCAGCTTTTCGAGTCATCGGCCACGCGTGTCAAGGAGTCCGGCTATAGCAAACGCAACATCGCCCGCTCTGAGTTTATCAGCACGGCCCTGGAGACCGGCCTGGTGGAAGGCAACAGCGTGTTTGTTATCGATTTGGATGTGTGCACCCGCTGTGACGATTGCGTGAAAGGGTGCGCCGACACCCATGGCGGCATGCCGAGATTTGTGCGCGAAGGCGAGAAGTACGGCAACTACCTGATCACCCGCGCATGCTATCACTGCCAGGATCCGGTTTGCCTGATCGGCTGCCCGACAGGCGCCATCCGGCGTGCTGGCGTTGAGGAAGTGGTTGAGATCGATGCGGATTTGTGCATCGGCTGCCGCGTGTGCTACAACAAATGCCCGTATAACGCCATCACGATGGTGGCGGCCGAACAGCAAGGCGGTAGTTATGCGGCTCCGCAAAAATCGGAAAGCAAAGCGCCGGAGCTGGCCACAAAATGTGATCTTTGCTACGATGTCGGGCATGGTCCCGCCTGCGTTACCAACTGTCCACATGCGTGCGCCATTCGCGTTGACCGCATCGAAACATTTGCACGGCTGTTGTCACGCAGCGAAAGGATGCGGAAGGTGTGGCGTTCCACGAAGCTTGGACGTTTGCTACAATCGCCAGGCTGGTTTGTGGCCTTTGTGTGCGCGACGGTACTGGCGTTAAGCGTCTATGCCATCAATGTTTTTGTGTCTGAGGTGCGCGCCGGAAATGTATGGGGGCTGAGCTATGGCGCCGGGGCAACCGTGCTGCTGACGGGGGCGGCCCTTTACGGCGTGCGGCGGCGCATGGTGAAGACGGCAGCGACACGCGGTCTCGGCCGGTCTTTTACATGGGTGCAATTTCATGTTTATGGCGGCGCGCTTTTTCTGTTGCTGGTCTTGATGCATACCGGATTTCGTCTGCCCAACGGTACGCTGTACTGGTGGCTATGGCTGCTTTCCGCATGGGTTACCGCCAGCGGCTTGTTTGGCGTTTTTCTGCAGAAATGGATTGCCAGCGTTCTATCGTCGGGTATGTCGCTGGAGGTGCTGAGCGCGCGTATTCCCCAATTGTCGCGTGAAATTCGGGATGACGCCGAAGCGTTGTTGGCCGGCTGTAGTCAGCCGGTTCAGGATTTTTATCGCAAGAAAGTGGTGGGATCGCTGCGGCGACCGCAGGCGAGATTAACCTATCTTTTCGACATCACGGGCGGGATTCAGCGCAAGCTCAAGCAATTCCGCTTCTTGAAGGGCTTGTTAGGCGCAGAGGAGCGCGAGAGAGTCAACCAGCTCGAGCTGCTGCTTAAGTCGAAGTTGGAAATGGATGCGCATTTTACCCTCCAGCGTATTTTACGCTGGTGGATGGTGCTGCATCTGCCGCCATCCATCGTTCTGCTGGTGCTGGTTGCGATCCACTTGTTGGCGGTTTTTTATTATTGATTTTGGTGGAACGCGCTATTACCACAAAGAACACTAAGGCACACAAAGGACCACGAAGAAAGAGATGGAATTGAAGAAGAGTGTTGTGCCAATAGGAGACCACCATCGTTTTTTTCTTCGTGGTCTTGGTGTTGTCTTGGTGCCTTTGTGGTAAAGTGAAAAGGATCAACCACCAAGCACACTAAGGACACAAAGAACCACGAACATTGAATGTATGAGACGGACGAGTAGCATAAGCGGGGAATCATTTGAGCAAGCGTAAAAGGAAGAAACAGCAGTTCAGTCCGGCCAACCTTTCGGTGAGTCAGGATTATGTCTATCCGGGTTCACGCAAGAGTATGGTTTTGCTCGGGTGTATTGTCGGGCTCGGCTTTCTGGCGCACTATGCGTTTGATGCGCTGGTTCTGCAAAACAGTTTCGTATCTTCCGGCGTGGTGTCGTCTAGTCACGCTAATTTCGAGACGGCGTGTCGCTCCTGTCATGAGGCCGGCAACGATGTCTCGGACGCGCTGTGCAGCAGTTGCCATGAAAAAACCAGCGCGTTCCCGGTCTATGATTTCAAGGCGCACTATCTGTACAGATCTCACGACTTCGAACGATTGGCGAAGACGGCCTTGCAGAAGCATGAAGATCAAGAGATGCGCTGCAGCGCCTGTCATGTGGAGCATCGCGGCCGCGCCGCCGACATCTCGCCGGTGTCGGACAAGAAGTGCCTGGCATGCCATGAGTTTGGCTCGTTCAATGAGCATCATCCTGAATTCGAATTTGTGCGAAAAAGCGCGCCGGATGATTCGACCCTGCTGATGACGCACCTGCGACACACTGTTTTTGTACTGCAGGAGATGAAAGGCATCGAAGGTCTGGATGAATTGTTTCAGACGCTGAAGGCTGAGACCATGGACATGAGCCATTTTTTCGAGCTAGCGTGTCTGCACTGCCACAATCCGGATGCCGACGGCACAAATTTTCGCAACCTCAGCTTTGACCGGCATTGCGCCGGCTGTCATGTCAAAGCCAGCGCTGTTGTGTTGGGTTTGCCGAAGTTCGATCCGCAGAAGCCAGGCACGCCTGGCGTCGAGACTATCGAACAGATGCAGCAGCGTGGCGGTCCGGGCACAGCCTGGACGTTTACGACCAGCGCGAATCTGGTGTCAGATGATAACGGCGAAGTGACAAAAGCGCCGGTCTGGCACAAAGACCCATGGATCATGGAGAATCTGAAACAGATTCGACAGAAGGTTTTTGCCGGCGATGGTTTGTTCGAGCTTTTGCGCACCTCCGGTGACGTACCGAAGAGCCGGATAGACACGCTCTACTCCGAGGCCGTGCATTCTCTGCAAACTTACGCCGACGAGCTGCAAATTCGTGGCGGCTTGCAGCGGGAGCTTGGCAAGATCAACAAGTTGCTG
>CAZVSL010000718.1:0-328 GCA_964629935.1 uncultured Calditrichaceae bacterium
CTGCATGCTTTTTGAATTCTTCGATGAAGCTAGCCGAGCAGCCCTGAAACAGCGGCGTGCTCCGGAGCTGCGCTGACAACGACCGTTCGATATACAACTGGTTGAGCCGGTCCTTCAAGGCGCGCGATTTGCGCTTCATCGCCTCCAGCGCCGGAACGCGAATCTGCAACAAAACACAGCGGCTCGCCGTCTGCGCCGTCACCGACTGTGGCCAGCCCACGGAAGCCCCGGTTTCGCCAAGAATCTCACCAGGGCCGAGGTTCAGCACCTCGCCCCAGCGCAAATCCAAATCCATGGAAGAAAGAAAGGTCATCCGCCCCTTGCGTTT
>CAZVSL010000718.1:338-3053 GCA_964629935.1 uncultured Calditrichaceae bacterium
TTCTGCCGAATCTGGCTCTGATGCACGCTATTGTTCTTCTCGCGCTTGCCATTCACCAGGCGACCGTCCGGGCTGTAAATGCGCGTGCGATGTTTGTCAAAGATTGGCTGCGCCAGCATATCCTGCTGCTTCTGCAGGTAAACGTTGACATGACCTTGCAACACAACAAACGCCAAATCGATATACGAGCCCTCTTCAAACAGCACCTTCTGCGCGTCCCACACAGCCACGCAAACATCGGGGCTGATCCGCTTCAGGAAAGCCAGATCGTAATCCTGAAAGACGTCGAATTCTTTCAGCTTCTCTGCCGGCAAACGCTTGTAAATCTTCAAAATGCCGGTATGTTTGCCGTACGAAGTCCAGCGGTCATCGAACTGCTCCTCACGCTCGACAAAACTTTTGTTCAGGACTTCGCTCATCTTGTATTGATCCGTTCGTGCACGTATTCGATGTATTGTTTGATCCGCAGCAGAATCGAATCCAATGGCGCTTCCGAACTTATACCAGGCTCGAACGGCCGGATGGCAATGGTATCGTTCGCGCTCAGCCACGGCGCCAGCGCCCGGCCCACGGTCACGAATACCGTGTCCGGAGCAGCAACAGGCATCACAGCCGGCGCGTCCACAGTTTTGACTGTAAATTGCGGGATTGGCTTGCGCTTCAGCACATTATCGTAAGGCCGCCGGTCCAGGTCCACCTGTCGCACCTGATAATCCCAATGACGGGAAATGCCCGATTTGATTCCGGCAACATAGTCGAAGCCATCGCCGGTCGGATGCCCTGCCTCCAGCAGCTTCTTCTCGTTGATCAGGTGGCAACGCACGCATGTCTGCGCGCGCACGTTGACATCGCGCAACCGGCGCATGCCCACTTTCAAAGCTTTTTGATACCCCACCCGGTTCGTGGCCAGCGGGTCCGCGGGATTTGCACCTTCCTGATGCACCTCATAATACCCCATGCCCTTCGGCCCGGCTGCACCATGACAGCTCTCACAGCTTACCCCGGTATTCATGTTTCGCTCCTCACGCCCGCTCACCACTTCACCGTGACACGCAGCGCACGCTGAGTTGCCTTTGAGATAATCCGCCGCATTCATGCCGTACGCCTGCGCAATCTGCGTGGAACGCTGCTGCTTACGCTTCAGGTCGCTAACCGTCCTGGCGTGCGCATCCCCCTGCCACCATCCGCCATCCGATTGATGACACGTCCCACGCTCAGTGCCGCACGAACGATAACCCAACGTCTCATATTTCTGCGACTGCGCTTCCGTTGAGCGCGTCACATGCAGCAGGCAAAAGCCCAATGCCCCAATACCACCAACCACCCGAATCATGTAACTCGATAACTTCAACCTGAAAACTTCCCTTCCTTGTCATGTACCACTCCGGCCTTCCGCGGGCCGCTGTGAATGCAACCACATACCTCCGCGCAGAATCCATAGAAATTGCTGCCATCCCGGCCATTGGCAGGGACGGCCCTGCGGGGTCCTCCGTGGCTCATCGGTCCCGTGCAATTTACGGGACTCCGCGCGCCTCCTCGCCCCGTAGGCCCGCGTCTCCGGTCGTTGCCAACAACTGCACCGCGCCAACGCCGGGCTGTGCGCGACTCCGTTGCTCACAGCACGGCGGGTCAACGGGGCTGCGGGGTCGCGCTCTGCAAGCTGAGATGCAGCCCGAAGGCTGCAAGACATACACAATTACCAACTCTGCGGTGCTGCCGGAACACTGCGGACAAGGCGCAAGGCGCCCAAATCTGCAATTTGCAGCAGTACCAGGTCCCGAAAGGGACGCCCCGAAAATAGCCCAGGGGTTTACCCCTGGGATGCGGAAACTGAAAATTGAATGCGTATTGGACGCTTTGCGTCTTCTCACCTTCTTCCCACAGATAAATCGGCGGGCTATTGTCCCCGCATCCCTTGCGGGACTCCCCACACCGTCGCCCTACCACCAATCACCATTTATTGGCTCGCTGAGATGCAGCCCGGAGGCTGCACGACATAAACACGCATCAGTCACCCCTGACCCTAAATACCTCGCCTTCATCATCCAGGTAAAAAGCCCGCTGCTCTTCCAAATTGAACGGTCGCGATCCAATCCGCCCAAACACGCTCACTTGATTGCCGCTCTCATCCACGGCCCGGTCCCGCTCCAGCCCCTTGGACAGCGCCAGGGCAGCGCCGCGGGTCTGGTAAGTCGCCACCAGCACGGGTTTCGGCCTCGGACTGAATCCCAGGTGCCCGGGCGTCAGCGGTGATGTCAGTTGAATCACGCGCAGACCATTGCGGCCATCTGCGAGATATGCAAACACGCTTGCGTTGGTTGACGCCACCTTCACCCCACGCGCATCATCGATCTGTCCTTTGGCTGTGAAGACCCGGTCGATGAAAATCGCCTGCGGGCGCTCGATGTCGATGATGACCAGACCCTGCGGCCCGCCGGCAACATAGGCGTAGGTGCGCGCTGCATAGATATCGTATGCTTGCTTGACGGGCACAAAACTGCCTGCGACCATACGCGGCTTCTCCGGATTGGTGATATCGACCACCTTCACACCCTCCTGGTCGCATACAAAAGCATAGCGAAACTGAATGGCGATACTGCGCGGCCGCTGTAATTGGGGCGCAAAAATGGTCGCAGCCACGGTCGGCTGGCGCGGCTTGTCCACGTTGACGACCACCATTCCGGCTTTGCATAAGACATAGACATAGTTGCCAGC
>CAZVSL010000719.1:0-1484 GCA_964629935.1 uncultured Calditrichaceae bacterium
CGGGTCAGTCATGAACACAGATCGGACGGATCGCGCGGATTTTCACGGATCGAAGTTAACAGAATTATTTTGAGACGTAAGATCACTGAAATCAGATACATGATAAATGAAAGGGTTTTTCAATTTGTTGAAGCCCACTCAACCTCAGGCTACTGCCGGCCAAAGCAGCCACACCTCACCTCCGAAAACCCAAACCCATCATCCTGCCAGACAAATGCCTCGCTGGTCTTCGGATGTTCCCACCAGAGCTTGCGGCGCTCACGTGGATGGTTGCCGATTTCATCCATGGTAGCGGCGTCATACAAACGGCCGTTCTGCATGACATAGAGAATATCCTCGCTGTTGCGAATGTTCTCCAACGGATTTGAATTGAGCACTACCAGATCGGCAAGCTTGCCGCTTTCCAGGGAGCCCAGCTCGGGGTCCATGCCGATGTAGTAGGCGCCGTCCAGAGTGGCCGCCCGCAGCGCTTGCATCGGGGTCATGCCGCCCTGGACGAACATCCACAGCTCCCAGTGCGCGGCCAGTCCCTGCAACTGGCCGTGGGCGCCGAGCTGGACTTTGCCGCCGGCGTCCAGCAGCGCTTTGGCCGCTTTGGCATTGTCGATGTGTCCGAATTCTTCTTCCGGCGCCTTCACCCGGCGCCGGGCGCGCGCATCCACAATCGCCCGTGGCACGAAGGTCAGCAAGCGCTCATGCTCCCAGACGTTGGTTTTCTGGTACCAGTAATTCTCACCCCACAAGCCGCCGTAGCCCACCACCAGAGTCGGCGTGTAGCCAACATCCGAGGCGCCCCACAGTGTCAGCACATCTTTGTAGAATGGCGAGATGGGAATGGAGTGCTCGATGCCGGTGTGGCCGTCCAGCACCATGCTCATGTTGTGATAGAAAAACGAGCCGCCCTCCGGATACACCATCATCTTCAGCTCACGCGCTGCTTTGATAACCTGCTGGCGCTGATTGCGACGCGGCTGATTGTAGCTCTTCACGCTGAAGGCGCCGACAGCCTGCATGCGCCGCAAGTGCGAGCGTGCATCATCCAGACTATTGATCACCGCTTTGAAATCGCCCTCTGCGCCGTAGAGAATCGTGCCGGTGGAATAAATCCGCGGCCCCACCATTTCACCGGCCTGCACCATCTCCGACTGGCTGAACACCACTTCCGTATTGTTCGACGGATCGTGCGTGGTGGTGACGCCAAAGGCGAGATTGGCGAGATAGAGCCAACTCTGCTGTGGCGAGATGTCCCCGTGCCACATGTGGGCATGCACATCCACCAGCCCCGGCATGATGGTTTTGCCCGCGACATCGATGACGGTGGCATCGCCGGGAATCGCGACGTCATCCGTCGGGCCGATGGCCGTAATACGATTTCGCTCCACCACCAGGGCGCCATCTTCGATCACCTGGCCGCCATTCATGGTGATGAGGCGCGCGCCTTTGAACGCCAGCTTGCCGTCCGGTTTATCGGTTTGCAGCGTCAG
>CAZVSL010000719.1:1494-3037 GCA_964629935.1 uncultured Calditrichaceae bacterium
CGATGCGCAGTCCGGTACTATCCGGCGGTGGAATGGAATCAACGGCATTTTCAACGAATTCAAAAGTCTCACGTAGATCACGGGTGAAATATTCCGGTCCGATGGTCCAGTGCAATTTCTGGCTGTCACCTGACCAGTGCAGGCTGATGCCGGCATCGCGTGTCACCTGCTGTACGGGCATAGCCTCGCTCTTGTGACTCAAATCAACCGGCTTGCCGGTTTTGGCAAACGTGGCGATGTAGCCATTGAACAGCTCGGCGAACGCGATCCATTTTTCATCCGGGCTGGGCACGATCTGAGTCGCATATTGTGAGGTATAGTGCGTGCGCTCATCGCCGCGGTCGAGACGGACGCTCTTGAACGCCACCTTGCCATCGCCGATGCTTTCGATAAAATAGATGCGGTTACCATCACGGGCAAAGCGCGGATCGCGGCCCGTTTCGCGAATCAGCCTGCCCTCGCCCCCACTGGCTGGCATCCAGTAAAGTCCCGGCTCAACCCCAAAGGTGAAGCCAATGACGGAATTGCCCGTACCGCGGCGATAGACGATTTTGCTGCCATCCGGAGAAAACACAGGTTCGTGATAAAAGCCTTTGCGCGGCGTCAGCTTCTGCTTGCCGCTGCCATCGACTTTGACTTTGTAGATGGCGCCGTGGTCACTATCACTCCAGGTTGTATACACCAGCCATTTTCCATCTGAACCAAACGCGGGCTCGAACTCATGATGGCTGTCTTTTGTGAGCCGTTCGACTTTGCCGTCGGGCAGCCGTTTTTTCCAAAGATGACCGACGGCGTTGAACACCAGCCATCTGCCATCCGGCGAAGTAGCAGCTTGCCGGATCATTCTTGCCTCGAACCTTTCGGGACTCACCTCCTGCTCGTAGCGCAACGCTTCTGTCAAAGTGTGCGCGGCGTTTACTTCAAAGGAAATCGGCGTCAACTCGCGCGACTCGATATTGATCTGCCAGATTTTGCCTTTGGCCCAGAACACCAGATGTTTGTTGTCAGGCAGCCAGTCGAAATTGGGATAGACGCCGAAGATGGCCCAGGTTTCCTGCTGATCTTTATCGAGGCCATCGTATAGCGGCCACGCTTCGCCGGTTTGCAAGTCATGCAAATAGAGTACACTCTCAGCTCGTACGCGGCGCACAAAAGCGAGCAATCGACCGTCCGGCGAGATTTGCGGCCGCACTGCGCCGCCGGCCCCTGTGACGATGTTCTTCAAATCGCCGGTCTCGCGGTCATAACGACGGATGACATAGATCTGCGTGTTGGGATCTTTGTTATATTGAAAGAACCCGCCCGGACTCATATCTTCGCTGAAATAGATGTAGCGGCCATCCGGAGAAACGCAAGGCTCACCGGCATCCTGCTGGTCGTTCTTGCGTTTCGTGAGCTGCAAGCCTTTGCCGCCGGAAATGTGGTATAGCCACATCTCGCCTGCGCCCAGGGAGCGCGTACTGGTAAAATGCTTGCGCGCAACCAGGTACTGGCCATCCGGCGTCCAGTCGGCGTTATTCAGCAGACGGAAATCTTCCTTTGT
>CAZVSL010000720.1:0-3027 GCA_964629935.1 uncultured Calditrichaceae bacterium
GCCACAGCCGCCCGTCTGGCCCGGGAAGGTCATCGCATTGTGCCGGTTATATTTTGTGAAAACGCGACAGTGCGCTACACGGACCAGGATATGAAAGACAACCTGGAATCCTGGTGCCAAAAAATCGCTGCCATTCTGGGGATGCAACCGCCGGTGTTTCTGGGTTTCCCGGATCAGAAGCTGGATACCTATCCGGCGCTCGAGTTGGCTCAGGCCGTGGAGACCGTCCTGCGTGAGTATCGGCCTGAAATGATCTTCACGCATCACGGCGGCGACGTGAATCGCGATCATCAGGTGTTGTTCGAGGCCACCATGGTGGCGGCGCGCCCGCAGCCCGGCTCACAGGTGAAAACCGTTTTTGCTTACGAGACCTTGTCATCAACGGAATGGTCGGCGACCGATTACTACTCGCGCTTCACACCGACGACATTTTACGATGTAACCGACACCCTATCGCTGAAAATAAAAGCATTCAAACAATATGTCTCTGAGGTGCGACCTTATCCTCACCCCAGGTCACCCGAGGCAATCGAATACCGGGCGCGCGACTGGGGGGCACGTGTCGGCCTCAGAGCAGCCGAAGCTTTTCGCCTGGTCAGGGCGTTAAGGTAAAAACTCACATCAAATCAACCCATTCGTAATGAGCCCAAACAGAAGTTCCCTGCGCATGGTTTTCATTGGCTGCGTCAAAGAAGGCAAGGAGGTTCTACTTGAACTTCTGGAGCAGCCGTGTGAGGTGGCCGCAATTTTCACTTTTGACGATGAAATGGCCGGCAAAACTTCCGGCTCTGTCAACTTTGATGACGTGGCCGGCCGGCATGCCATCCCCCTATACCGGGTGCGGAGCACCAACACGCCGGAAATCGTACACCAAATCCGTGAGCTGGCGCCCGATGTGATTTTTGTAATAGGCTGGACGCGCCTGGTCAGTGATGAGATTCTCGCGATTCCGCCGCTTGGCTGTGTCGGTATGCACGCTTCCCTCCTGCCTCGCTACCGCGGCCGCGCGCCTGTCAATTGGGCCATCATCAACAATGAGTCTGAAACAGGCAACAGCGCCATCCTCCTCGACGCCGGCGTTGATACGGGCAAGGTGTTGGCGCAACGCAGGTTTCCCATTACTCTGGCCGATAGCTGCAAGACCGTCTACGACAAAGTTGCCGAGTCCGGACGTGACATGGTAAGAGAGCTTGTGCCGCACTTGTTGCGCGGCCAGCTTCCCTGTGTCGAGCAAGACGAAAGTCAGGCGACGGTCATGCCCAAGCGTACCCCGGAAGACGGCATAATAGATTGGGGCAAGCCGGCTCTGGAGTTGTTCAACTGGATTCGCGCACTAACACGACCATACCCGGGCGCATTTAGCTACTATGACGGCAAGCGCTTGTTCATCTGGGAGGCGCGCATCGTGCATGATACGGATTGGCAACGTGACCGTGCGATTCGCAAAGCGCCGGGCACGGTAATATCCACAGAGGATGGCATCATAGTCGCTGCCGGCTTCAACGAGCGTCTTGCCCTGCATCGGCTGAGCTTTGATACGGGACCGGAATTGCGTTGGCATGAATTCCTGCAACAAAGCGGGCTGCGCGCCGGCGACGTACTCGGCAAGTCTCTCTAACGGCAGCATCTTGCTGCAAACCCCAAGACCGAACCTATTCTGATATAAAATGATCAAGCGAACCATCGATTTCATCATGGCACTGGTCTTCGTAACTATTTGTCTGCCCTTTTTCATTATCTACGCTTTCCTGTATTGGGCTGTTCATCGCCGGTCAGCGCTGGTGAGAGAAGAACGGGTTGGGCGTAACAACAAGACGATTTATCTCTACAAATTTCGTCCCTTCGTCAACGGCAAGCAACATGAGAATGCAACTATCCAGGAGGAAGCAACATGAAGGAGACGGCTACGAAAGTACTCGCTGCGCTCAGGTTTGACAAATGGCCCCTTGTTCTGAGCGTTTTGAAGGGTGACCTGAGCTTCATCGGTCCCATCCCTGAAAAGCCAGACCGCGTGCGCGGCTACAGTGCCAGCGAACGTGGGGTGCTGAGCGTGCGCCCTGGCCTGGTCGGTCCGTGGGATTTGCTCAAAGCCGCGAATGGCTCCCACTCACCTGCCGGCGGCAACGACGACCGCAAAGACACGGATTTGCTGCCGCAGCGGCTCAAGGCTGAGCTGCAATATGTGAAAGACCAGCAGCTTGGCAAAGATATCCGCTTACTCATCGAGCTCTTTAAACTCTGCCTTTACCGATTTCTCAAAAGTCAGATTTCTTTGGGCGCACAAGGACGTAATTTTCTGCTGCCCGTCGATGTCATTCTTGTAACCCTGTCCTATTTTCTTGCCTATCAGCTCCGGTTTGACTGGGCGGTGCCGCGCAGTGAATTTGTACTGTTCCTCAAGACTTTACCTTTTGTTCTAACTCTGCGCATCGCCTCGTTTTATATCTCACAAGTTTACAGGAATCTCTGGAAATATATCGGGGTCAAGGACCTGGTCACGATCATCACAGCATGCACCATGAGCTCAACTCTGGTTGTGACTGCTATTTTTCTGCTTGGCTTCACAGCACACTCGCGGTCTATCTTTCTGATCGACTGGATGTTGTGTGTGTTGCTCGTAGGCGGGTTCCGTTTGACGTTACGGTTGTTCAACGAAAAGCTGACCGTAAACCACGCTTTCCGCAAGAACATCGTGATCATGGGGGCGGGAGATGTGGGTGAGATGTTGCTGCGCCATTTGCAAAAAAGCCATGAATATCATCATAATATCGTCGGTTTCCTGGATGACGACCACTCAAAACATGGTTTGAGTATCCACGGCGTGCGGGTCCTCGGCGAGTGCCGGAGCATCATCGAGCTGACACCGATTCTGCGCATAGATGAGGTATTGATCACCATGGCTGAGTTGTCACCCGAGCAGATAAAACAGATCATCAAATATTGCAAACAAGCCGAAGTGCGACACCGGATCGTACCGGCTGTGAGCGACCTGCTGAGCGGACGAACGCACCTTTCCAGATTTCGCAG
>CAZVSL010000721.1:0-3027 GCA_964629935.1 uncultured Calditrichaceae bacterium
GCCTGCCTGCAGTGCCACAACCGCAGGTATGCACATCAGGATTGTTTTATGCAGCAAGGTCTTGCGTTCTCTCGAAAACAAGAGCAGCGCCAGCACAACCGCCGTTATCGTCGTCAGGACTGGTGCAATGACATTCAAATACATCATAATCGTTGCCGCAGACTCGCCAGTTTTTTCTGGATTTGTGGATGCCCCGGATGATGCGGGTATTTTTCAGAAAAGCCTTCGTATGCCTCTACCGCCTTGCCATACTCTTTCATCCGTTCGTACAGTTGTCCCAGCATGAGCGCTGCGCTCATTTCTGATTGCGCGCCCGGATAGATATGCTTCAGATTCATGGCCGCTTCCGAGGCTTTTTGCCAATCTTGCAAAGCGCTGTAGCAATAGATAACATA
Organism: uncultured Calditrichaceae bacterium; assembly: GCA_964629935.1. GTDB lineage: Bacteria > Zhuqueibacterota > Zhuqueibacteria > Oceanimicrobiales > Oceanimicrobiaceae > CAZVSL01. The sequence goes on from CAZVSL010000721.1 coordinate 396, forward strand.
CTGCTGCGCCGATGCTGCTAATCTGGTTTTAGGAAACTTTTTCACCAGATTGCTGTAATGGCTGATCGCCTCCCGGTAGGAATTCTGCGCCAGGGTTGTTTCGCCACGTCGCATGTAATTTTCTGCGATGTAGATGGGCACAAACAATCCCTGGGTTGTCACCGGATAGTTGTCCTGCACCCATTTGTACTCTACCAGAGCACGTTCCCTGTTTCCTTCCGTTTCGTAAGACGAGGCGATGGTGAGCTGCGCCGAAGCGCACAGATTCTGGTCCTCGGGGAAATTTTCAATGATCCATTTGAGCAGCTCGCGCGCCTGTTCATGCTTGCCTTTCTTATAATACACCCTGGCTTTGGCAAAATGAACGTAACCGTTGATTTCCGTGTCCGGAAATTTTTTCAGTAACCGGTCCGCAATAGAGCTGGCCATATTGAGATCGTTAAACCTGTCAAGATAGACATTGGCAATAGCCAGCAAAATGTTCGGAATCTCTTCCCGGTCAGGATAATCGCGGGCAAGGCCGTTGAGCGTGCGCACGACCTCCGTCCACTGTTGCTGGTCGGCATAGATTGAGGCCATATAATAGGAGGCCATGAAGGCGGCCGGAGATTTTGGCCATCTTTCCACAATGGATTGATAATATTGCAGCGCCTCGTTGTAGCTGTTGGCGCCGTTGGTCGCGCCGGCATTTGAGCGCTTCAGGCGCGCCACTTTTAGCGGCAAGGTCAAAACATTGGGATTGGGCTTGAGCGGGTCCTGAATTTGCCCGAAATCTTCGACCAGGGTTTCGTATTCCCAAATGGCTTTGTTGAGATTGTAAATCGCTTCGTTGCTCCTGGCGTTGGCAAGATGAACGAAGGCACCAAACAGCTCATCATCCGGGTAGGTCGATAAAAATTTGTCATAGACATCGATAGCTGTCTGAGTTTCACCTTGCATCAGCCACAGTTCGGCGATGGCAACATAACACTGCTTCTTAATCTTCTCGATGGTCTCATTGGGGTGCACTTCAGGATACTTTGCCAGGACCTGCTGGTAGGCGGCAATCGCCTCGTCATATTCCGTTCGGGTTGCGATGCGCGGATTGATCATCAGCTTCTGAAAGGTCTTGGCTGCTTTGAACAACATCCGCTCGGCCTCGTATTGCTCTTTAAGCGACGAATCGGATGAACAAGCTGCAAGGCTGAGAAGCAAGACTGGTAAGAACCGGGCTGTCCAATTCATGAAATTCGCTTCCTTCAGATTTAAGGTCATCATTTAATAGCGTTTTTCTTTTAGCAGTAGAAAATACCGCGTTACCGCACCCACCATAAGGTAATTGGCGAATACGGAAATCAGCACACTAAGAATGAGAACAACGCCCACCATTTCCGGATTGAATTTGGAAATAAGAAACTGCGTCTTGCCGGACAAAACATCGATGGGCATGCGGATAAAATTCGGAATCGCGATGAGTAAAAAGCTGATCACCGGATATTTCGCAAACAGTGAAAGACTCTGTGCCAAAGCTTGCAACGGCCCTTTCCTGTCCAGAACAATCAATGCTGTGGTATAGAGAAACAACGCGCCGGCAACCATGGCGAACATACTGGTGACAAGCTGCACGGCTAACGGCCCGCGAGCCGCAAAGAACTCGATCCTCTGTAGCAGCTTCGGCAGACCCAGGAACACCGCGAGCAGAAGACTGGTCTCAACCAGCCAGGCCACAAACAGGAATGAGTAGGCCGGCAAAATCCGTTTTATGCCCTTGCCAATGGTTTCCGGTTTGTCGTTAAAGCTCCTGGAAAAAAGTCTGGTGGTGGCGGCAACCAGCACGATGCCCAGAAAGCCGCTCAACAACAGATTTATCCAGAAAAACAGAGACGGCAATACCAGATAGTAGTTCGGATAATGCAGCGCCGGTTCGCCGAAGACTTTCTTGATCACCGGGACCAGGAAGTATGAGAACGGCGGATAGGTGAAATACATCAATGTTAAAATAAACAACACCTGCAGGATAGCGTAGCTCAAAAAGAGCAACAGGATTCTGCCTTGTTTCATGGAAGTGAAGCAGCTCTTCCAAGATAAAAAGAGATTTCTGAACTGCATGGACTGTTTCATAGCGTCAATTTCCTACCTGTTGGTTGTTAATCAAGCCTGCCGGTGACTTCGTTGCTGCCGGTAAACAGGCCGCCTCTGTCCCAGACGAATACACGATAGAAGTAATCAGTTTGGGTTTCCAAGTCGGAGTCATCGTATGTGGTCGTGGTCGCACTGTTGATGATCGCGACCGGCGCCTGAGTTGTATCCACCGGCGAGGTCGTGGACCGAAAAATCCGGTACGATTCAAAGTCATCATCAAAATTCCTGGACCAGGCGAGTCTGAGTGTTGAATCGTTTACCTGCGCCGGCTGTGTCACGGTTACGGCTTTTGGCGGTTCATTCTCAGGCGTGGTTGCACTCACTTCATTGCTTTCGCTGCTGAGCCCGCCGCGGTCGAATACATAGAGTTTGTAATAATAAGTTGTGTTTTCCTGCAAGTTCTCATCCAGGAAACTCAGATTTGCCTGCGTCTCCTCGCTGTGCACCAAAGTCGAACCGGTGGTGACCGGCGGTGAAGTTGCCCGGTATAGCTTATAGCTGGCAAAATCCG
>CAZVSL010000722.1:0-3026 GCA_964629935.1 uncultured Calditrichaceae bacterium
CCCAAACCACGATCGCGCCGCGGTTGCCATCTGATATGACGGCCGGATTTATTTGGTCACCCGGCCAGACAATGATGGAATCGTTTTCCGTGAAATTATCTGACCACTGGGCGGATGCTGTTCCTGTCAGGCAGGCAAACAACACGAATAGGATTTGGGCATGATTTAAGGCTTTCATAGCTCGCTATCTTCTGTGTTTGAATGATTAATCAGGGTTTGGGAGCACGGCAGGGGCTTTCGCACTTTACCGAATTGAAAGTGACTGGAAACAGAATTAAAAGGACTGCAGGAAACGGTTCTTTCCATATAACAACAGGAGGTTAGAAGACCCCTTCCCTTCTCGATAGAATGCACAGGTTTGGCAACAAATATATAATTTTCGCAAAGAATTGTCAAGACATTTCTGCTTATGTTGGTCTTCTTTAATAATTTATGGTCATTTTTACTAATTTATTATCAATGTTCAAAGAAATTGTGATCTCGCGTGTGTAATTACGTAATGGTATCACGCCCTTGTGCTTGCAAGCTTATGACAATATGTAAAAATGTTCGATTTTCAGTCGCCTGTTCAGGATTTTACCATGCCGGAACAGGCGGACAGTTCGCGGACTCACGCCGCGGAAAGCATCCGAATTCAATCCCGGAGAGAGTTTTTCCTCTGCTCCCAAGCAACGAGATAACACCACTGTCTGGCTTTGTTTCTTAGAGATATAGAGCTTGTAAATAGCGCACGGCCTTTCTCAAAGCTACGCTGGCAAGAACGCGAACATCTGCGTGACAAATCAGTTTTGGCACATGCCTTGCTCTGGGAGAGACCAACTTTTTCTACTTGCAACTTTAGCTGAGCATCTTAGGACAAACTTCAATAGTTGTGAAACGCTGGACACGCAGCTTTGCGCTCCTCGGCGGCATCGCATTTGTCATTGTTTCGACGAATGGCTTTGGCCGTTGTCAGGAGGCAAAGCCAAAATTTCATCTGGAAAGCTCCGCGGGAGTTTTCCTCACCGATAAGCAGCTTGCTTTCAAGACAAGTCCGTCTTTCGGGTTGGGCGCAGGTTACGGCATCACGAACACACTTCAGCTTAGCCTGACTTTCTCCTACATTCCCACCCAGCAGCGTCTTTCACAAGCAGCGTCCGAGCTCACGGCCAGGTACGATATTTTCAATCTGGGATTGGAAATGAAATACGCCTGGCACAAGCCGATTCTCTGGCGCTTGCGCCCCTACGCCGGTGCAGGCATCAGTCTGATGACCATCGATCCCCACAGTGTCAAAGTGGCGCTCGGAGGCGGAGAATCGGTGATTGTGGCGCCGCCGGCAGACCGTCGCCTTGCCCTCACTCTCGGCATCGGCCTCATGTTGCCGGTTGCGAAAGCGCACCACATTCGCTTTGAATTCAAACACTACTACCACAAGCTGAACGATACTTCGTCTGGCGGCGATTCTGTCACGGCAACCAGCAGACAGGTAACGTTAGGATTAGCAGTTGGACTTTGAGGTATGACCGGTGCTGCTGTCAGGGGCAGTGGCAGCACCGGCTCCTCATGGTCTTAAGGCCAAAAAGCAAAAATCGATGAAACCAGCGGGAAGAAAAGACTACGATTTCAGCGAGGTCTGCTGGACCGGAAGCAGCATTGTCGCGCAGATGATAAATCAGGGCGCCCGTGCTCTGCCCTGTCTGCGGACGATGATCGCGGCCATCATCTTGCTCGGCGTCAACCAGACAGCCGCTGCGCAAAATCGGGCGCTGATCACGCTGGACGGCGTGCGACTCTATTCGTTGCCCATGGTCGATGAAACGCCGGTTGCGGTCTTGATGAAAGGAGACACCGTGCGCGTCATCGGTCAGCGCGGCGACTGGGTAAAAGTTGAATTCGCACAGGAAAAGCAGGGGTGGATGCGAGTTCAGGTGAGAAAGGGCAAAGGAGACCACGCAGGGACGCGTGCCTCCCGTGCCCGAAACCGGCAATCACACTTTTCAGGAGCTGAACTCACAAAGACGCATGGCGAAGCAGGCAACGGCACACGCAACTTGCCGGCGACCGGCAGAGATATCTCCGGGGCAGATGACATCCGGCGCCCGACGCAAGGGTTGCACTCCAATACCTACCGGCGCTTCGGCTACGCTTTCGGTATGGGCTTACTGGAGACAGACTTCACCTATAACTGGAAATTCGTTTTCCATCAAACCGAGAGGCTGGCCCTGGAAGGGTCGTTCAAACACGCGCTGGGTCAGGCTGCTGATTCCTATTTGATCATGGCCAACTTTTCATACTTGTTGAAACAGAATGATAAATTTCTGCCATTTCTGACAGCCGGCATGGGCGTGATCAACACGGCGCCGGAACGCAGCGTCGATACGGGCAGCGTCTCGAACATGGCGATAAACTACGGCGTTGGCGCCCGCAAATATTTTCGCCAGAATCTGACGCTGTTGCTCAACGCTACCATGTACACTGTCTTTCTCGGAAAAGGCGTTAGCCACTTCAAGGAGCTCACCATAGGATTGATGGTGGGACGGTTCTGGGACTGAACAATTGACTCATCGACAATTGATACCTGAATCGAGCGATTCTCTTGTGTGGGGTGGTTCGGTATTCAAGCTTCAGCTTGCCCGGGCGGCGGGAATTGCACGCTAAAGCGTGAACAACCTTTATACAACCCATTGGTGAAGATTTCCTTGCATGAATCGCTCAATTTGGGTGATAATTGATTACTCTAAACTGATGAGAGAATTATATGAAACGCAGCATCATGATCGGTATCATCTTTTTGAGTTTCAGCGGTAGTTTTGCTCAGGGTAGCGCGAGAGTTCACGAGCTGTTTCCGTTCGCGGGCTTTTATGCGCCTGACCGGTTTCAGAATTCATTGAATTTCGGCATGCGCTATGAGCATCATTTCGATCATCGGCTGTCGTTGGGAGCCACAGTGGGGTTTGCAAAGGCTGGCCAGGATTTCTTTCAAAAAGTCGGCCTGGCAGCGCCGGAGCAGGGCAGCTCGACCGTGATTTATTACAGCGGTCGCG
>CAZVSL010000723.1:0-1359 GCA_964629935.1 uncultured Calditrichaceae bacterium
AATGTTCCTGGTATGCCGGCTGTGCGCGGCACAGATGTGCAGAAGAGACTGCGGCAACAAGCCAAAGAATTGGGCGTCGAGATTGTGAGAGACAATGTTATTTCGGCCTCCGGCCACGAAGGCGATTTTCATCTCAGCGGCGAAAGCGGAACAGAATGGCGCTGTAAGACGATTCTGCTGGCAACCGGCGTCGCCCGCTATCACCCGACCGTGGACGGCCAGCATAAACCGTGCTTCGCCTATGCCGGCAAGGGTAACATGTTTTATTGTACCGATTGCGAAGCGCCGGAAGTTAAGGATAAAGATACTATCGTGATTGGAACGGGCCCGGCAGATTGGGCCGCAGGCATGGCGATTGGCCTCAGCCGCTATGCCGCACGACTGCGTGTATTGTTAACCGAGGATACCAATCTGTCAGAGAAACGCAGCCTGCAGTTGAACAAAAAGCAGATTCCCGTGATATCGGGCAAGCTGAAGAAGCTGATCGGCGAAAAAGGGCTGCTGTCCGGTTTGTTGCTCGAGGATGGCCGCGAGCTGCAGGCCGATGCTTTTTTTGTTTCCAGTCCGGCGTACGGCCGCACCGATCTTGCACAACAGCTCGGTGTTGCGATGGCGCCCACTGGCGAGCATGCGCAACCCAAATCCCAGCGCGGAGACACAAATGTGGCGGGCGTTTGGATCGCGGGCGATTTGCGTCCCATGTCTCAACAGGTCGCCGTGGCCATGGGTACCGGTAATATTGCAGCTCTCATGATAGATCAGCATCTGCGTCGGCAGGAGGTGCTGCCGCAGTGACACACCTGTTTTCATATTGTAGACGAAACCAACACACCGGGATGTTTTGAAGCTCTGCAAGACGTATTTTATCCTGCTTTTGGGTTTTGCTGTTGCGCGGCCTGTATCTGCACAGGAAGTTGAATTTGCGCCGGGCGAGCTGATTGTCAAGCTCAGGCACAGCCCGCCAGGGTTGCAGCAGCAGCCCTCTACCGAAATCTTGCGCAGTCAGCGCTCGCATCTGTCCTCGATTGTTTCAAAATTCGAAATTGACTCCCTGACTCCGATAGTAGAAGGCAAAACCGGCGCCTTCGCCCACAACCTCTTCAGGCTCGACTTGTCTGAGCCGGGGCAATTGAATCCAGTTTTGGCTGCGCTCTCGCAACACCCTGACATAGAATATGTCCAGCCGAATTACATCCATCGCTTGCACGATGTGCCCAATGATCCACGTTTTTCCGAGCAGCAAGCCTTACAGCTTCTGCGGTTGCCCGAAGCCTGGGATATATTGCTCGCCTCGCGGGAGGTGATAGTGGGGGTGATCGATACCGGCATCGACTATGAACATGAGGATTTGCGCGCTGC
>CAZVSL010000723.1:1369-3020 GCA_964629935.1 uncultured Calditrichaceae bacterium
GCGCGCTGCGATTTGGATAAATCCGGGGGAAGATCTGAACGGTAACGGTGTGGTCGACTCTACAGATTTCAATAACCTGGACGATGACGGCAATGGTTTTGTCGATGATATTCGCGGCTGGGATTTTACCGATGCGCCGAGCTTCCCGGACGGTGGCGACTTTCGCATACCCGACAACGATCCGTTTGATGACAACGGTCACGGCACGCAGGTGGCCGGACTGATCGGCGCTGCCGGCAACAATGAGCTTGGCATCGCCGGCATGGCATACGGCGCCCGCATCATGGTCTTGCGCGCTGGCACAGCGCTCGGTTTTCTGGAAGAAGATGACATCGCTTCTGCTGTTGTCTACGCCGTGGAAAATGGCGCCAGAATTATCAACATGAGTTTTGGTGATGACGTTGCCTCGCCTTTACTGCGTGATGTCATGCGCTTTGCTCACGGGCAGGGTTGTGTCCTGATCGCTTCGGCCGGCAATAGCTCGACGGATGCCATCCATTTTCCTTCCGGTTTTCCGGAGACCATCTCAGTGGGTGCGACCAATTTTGATGATCAGCTTGCTGGTTTTTCAAATTATGGCTCGTCTCTGGATCTGGTCGCGCCGGGCGTCAATGTTTTGACCACGACGCGGGGCGACAGGTATGGCGGCTTTAACGGCACCTCGGCATCAGCGCCGCTGGTCTCTGCCCTGGCTGCTCTGGTATTATCTGGCGTTCCTTCGTTGTCGCCGGAGGGCGTCAAAGGTGTGTTGCTTGCCTCGGCTGAGGATCTGGGCAGCGAGGGTTGGGATAACTTCTATGGCGCCGGCCGCATCGATGCCTTGCGCGCCCTGCAATCGTCATTTTTCTCGATTGCGGAGATTACGTCGCCGACGCTGGACCAGGGCTTTACCGGCGGCGTGATACCGGTTTCGGGTACGGCCAGCGGCGCATTCCTGCAAGGCTTTGCCATCCAGTTTGGCGCAGGCGAGACGCCCGACTCCTGGACCGAGGTGTTTTCTCTTGAAGGGCGCCAGGTCGTAGACGACCATCTTTTCGATTTTGATGTTTCCGATCTGGATGACGGTATCTACACATTACGACTGCTTGTACTTAACCAGGGCAGGGCGGACATTGAGGATAAAGTGAGATTTTTTCTCGACCGGACGCCTCCGGTTATCTCAGGTGTGAAACAGACGCCCATGCTGGATGGCGACCGTACCGGCGTGTTGCTCGAGTTTGCCACCGATGATGTGAGCGATGCCAGGTTGAAGTTCCGCCGATATGGCAGTTTTGACCCATTTGGCATACAGCAGTTTCGATTTCAAACGACATCGCATCGCATCTTCTTGGCTCAACTTGACTTTTCCGGCGAGATCGAATATGTCATCGAAGCCGAGAATGTCGCAGGCCTGAAGAGCATGCGCGACAACGGCGGCGTCGGCTTCACGGCGGACCTGACGGCTGCGCCTATCGGCGGCGAGCCAGTGGACCCTGTGCCGCTTCAGCTTCCCGCCGGTTTCTTGCTGTCGAAAGCCTCTGATTTTGACCGCGACGGCTTTCCCGAAATTATATTAAATGAATATGATAGCAACCTTAACTTTGGTGCTCTCAAGATATTTGAGTTTGCAGACGGGCCGCCAGAGGAAGTATTTGCCACCACCGAGCTTTTT
>CAZVSL010000724.1:0-3010 GCA_964629935.1 uncultured Calditrichaceae bacterium
GCGGACATCATCAACCTTACCGGCGCCACCCTGATGGCGCGCGGCAACTACTGGTTTGCCCAATCCGTCTCCGGTCCGGTGGACGTAAGCTCGCCGGAGTCCAGCCACAACGATGACGCTGGCCCCGGTGGCAGCACTGGCCAGGCAAGTCGCGAGCTGGTGGAATTGCTGAAGACAGAGCAAACGCCTGCCCGGCTGCCGGAAACCTTTGGGCTGGCACAGAATTACCCCAATCCCTTCAATCCCAGCACGGTCATCAGTTTCAACTTGCCGGCGCAGGCCGCGGTCACGTTGACAATCCATGATGTCCTGGGTCGGCCCGTGCGCACGCTGGTTTTGGAGCGCACCTTTGCCGCCGGCAGCCACCGGTTAGAATGGGACGGCGCCGATGACGCCGGCAATGCGCTGGCTTCCGGGGTTTATTTTTACCGGTTGCGGGCGCGTGGCTCGGATGGTAAGACGGCGTTCTCGAGGACGCGCAAGCTGGTTTATGTGCAGTAGGCAGTTGTCCAGCGCAGTCGGGGCATGACATCCCCCTGATTTTCTCGCTGAACGCTTCGAAAATCTGTCCCCCTTCGAAGGGGGATTGTTTACGGGTGTTTGTTTTAACAAGACTTATGTAACAGACATTAAGGAGGAAAACCATGAATTGCAAAATGATAAGTAGTCTTGCATTGCTCATCTTGCTCGCCGCGAGTGCACCGACACACGCAGAGATTCTCACCATCGACGAGGTTACCATACAGGTTCAGCCTGTGGCTGATGGCGAGGTAAAGCTGTTCTTCGAATTCGACCTGCCGAAGCTACCGGCAGATGTCAGCATCGACTATGCGGTTTTGAGCTTTGGCGTCAATGTCACGGCGCTGCCGGAGGAGGCTGTGGCCATCGAATAAATGGATTAGGTTCAAACCTTGCGAAGGTTGATAACCTTCGCAAGGTCCATCCCATGGCCTGGAGCCATCGGATGGATTCTTCTCGATTAAGATTTCACCTTTGCAAATTATGTTAAGAATGATATATTTGAAAGGTTCTTGAAATCTAAGCTTACTGCCTGAAAGGCCACGTATGCCGAAAGAGACCTTCGTCCATCATACCAAGCAACTCTCGTTTGAATATTCTGATGATGTTGTAGCTAAAGAAGCGTCTTATTCCGAAACTCTCCTGCGGTTGCTGTCAAGTGATTTGGATTTTCAAAACCAGCGCAGCAATTACGCAACGCACAACTTTCATTCTTTCCCAGCCAAATTCCCGCCACAATTGCCATCGAAGTTCATTCAAGCCTTGACGAGGGAAGGCGATGTTGTGCTCGATCCGATGATGGGCTCAGGTACTACTGTAGTCGAAGCATTTCTGTCTGGCCGCCAGGCTTACGGTTTTGATATCGATCCCCTGGCAATCCGAATCGCCAGGGTTAAAACAACTGATGCAAATGAACGCAAGTTGATGGAACAGTGCAAGGCGATTCTAACGAATGCCAGGGACGGACTCAAGTATGGGAAGGATGACATAGAAACAGAACTGACGCAACGATGGGATGCCAAGACCAAAGAGTTCATTGACTATTGGTTTGCTCAGCAGACACAGCATGAACTTATGGCTTTGCTTCTGGAGATAGAACGTATTTCTGATGAATATATCAGAACGTTTTTTGAGTCAGCGTTCTCAGCCACTATTATCACGAAATCCGGAGGCGTCTCCCTGGCCCTGGATCTCGCTCATACGAGACCTCACAAAGCCAAAGTTGTGATTGACAGGGATGCCCAGGCGCGTATCGTGGTTCTGGGAAAAGATTCTGAATTTGAAGCATTGCCTCGACTCAGGCATGTGACAAAGCGCTTGCGCTCTGCACTCGACGAATTTGAAAAGCGTTGCTTGCAGAACATCAAAGGCTTGATAAGTTCTACCAAAGGAAGCATTACACCCGTAATTGATGTAGGTGACGCTCAAAAACTACCTCTTAAGAATGAATCTGTCGATTTGATTGTCACATCCCCGCCCTATGCTTCAAATGCCATTGATTACATGCGAGCGCACAAGTTTTCGCTGGTCTGGCTCGGCTATCCTATCGAGGAGCTGGGCTCGAAACGGAAAGAATATATAGGCGGTGAGGATACAATGAACTCGGAATTTGAGGACATGCCAGGAGACACAGCCAGAATCGTGTCGGAAATTTCCAGCATGGACAAGAAACGCGGGAAGGTGTTGCATCGCTACTATTCCGAGATGAAAAGAGTATTGCTGGAAATGCATCGTGTGTTAAAACCACAAAAGGCAGCCATAGTCGTGGTAGGAAGTTCAATTATGCGCGGCAAGGATACGCAAACACAGAACTGTCTTGCTGAAATAGGCCGGGATATCGGCTTCGAGGTACCCGCCATCGGTATCAGAAAAATCGACCGAAATAAGCGCATGATGCCGGCAGGCGCCACGACCGACATGAAATCACAAATCCAGCAGAGGATGCATGTCGAGTATGTAATCGGCTTCTACAAACCCTGATTCCCACTCGGATAACTGAATGAACTTTGCACAACTGCGTCAGGAATATCATCGTCACATCTGTGCGGATCTAATCCGAATCAGAAAAGATGTCAGGAAAGGTGATTATCCCAACAATGCCGACGGCGATAGCAAGATCAGCGCAAAGATTGCCTGGGAGATCGTCAGAAGATTGTGCAGTAAACCAATCTATGGCACAGTTTCAGGACAGAAAGCAGGTATGATTTTCCAGCAAATAACCAGCGATTTCTTGCAGAACGCTTTTGAGTTGCTCCAACATATCAGACCCGGAAAATGGGTTTATTCAATTAATACCGCAATCTCAAATTTTGATCAATACAAAGATCTGGCGGAAATAGAGAAAGTTGTTCAAGGTAACCGGGAATTGGCCACTACCTTAGGTTCAGATTATATCGTCAGTCCGGATATAGTCATTGGCAGAGAACCCGAGCCAGAAGAGGAAATCAACAAAAGAGAAAAATTGGTGAAAGTCAATGATGCAGTTGCCAGA
>CAZVSL010000725.1:0-3005 GCA_964629935.1 uncultured Calditrichaceae bacterium
AATGCCATATTCTTTGCAACCCGGCCCGGCGACGATGCTCTCCGCCACCTCGCGCTGAATTGTAAGTAACATGTCGGACATCACCTCGCGTGCCGCAAAAGCTTTGAAAATCACCGGGCTGGTGATATGGTATGGAATGTTGCCCACAAGCCGTAAGCGACCGCCCTCAGGAACAAAAGCCCTTAACTCTGTTTTCAGAAAATCACCGGCTATCAGCTCGAAATTGTCAAACTTCTCGAATCGCGCCTGCAAGTGTGAAATAAGGTATCGATCCACCTCTACAGCTACGACTCTGGCGCAGCGTTGCAAAATATACGCAGTCAAAACCCCAAACCCGGGACCTATTTCTATGATGATGTCATCCGGATTCGGGGCCAGTATTCGAACAATCTTCTGGGCAACATTTTCGTCCACCATGAAGTTCTGCCCAAGGCTTTTCCTGGGACGAAATGTCAGATGATTCACATCATATCCTTGTTGCCTAATCCAAACAACTCATGCGCATTCCTTGTGGTCTGAGCCGCGATTTCAGCAGAGGTCACACCCTTGATTTCAGCTAATTTCTCTGCAATGTGAACCACGTAAGCCGGCTCATTGCGTTTGCCGCGTTTGGGCGCCGGCGCCAAAAAGGGGCAGTCGGTTTCGAGCAGCAAGCGCTCGAGCGGCACGATTTCCGCCACAGCCGGCAGCGTGGAGTTCTTGAAGGTCACATTGCCGGTAAACGAAATGTGAAATCCAAGCGCCAGGACTGTCTCCGCGATGGCCGCGCTTTCCGAAAAACAATGAAAAACGCCTGCCAAACCATCCGTGCCTTCTGATTTCAGCACATCCAAAATGGCGCGGCCTGCTTCGCGATTGTGGATCACGATTGGCAAACCGGTTTCTTTTGCCAGCCGGATCTGCCTGCGAAAAGCTTGCTCCTGCATCGTGCGCGGGCATGTGTCCCAGTAGAAATCCATGCCGATTTCGCCGATGGCCGCTACCTTTCGGTGATGACTGAGCTCACGCAGCGCTGCCAGATTGGCTTCGTCCAGCTTGCTGGCATCATTGGGATGAATGCCAACCGTAGCAAACAAGCCTTTGTGCTGTTCCGCCAGCTCGATACAGCGCTGGCTGGTTTCTATGTCTATAGCGATGTTGATGATTTTCTCGACGCCCTGCTCGAACGCCCGCTCAATCACAACGTCACGGTCGTCATCAAAGCGGTCGAAATAGAGATGGGCATGTGTATCGGTCAACATGTGTTAGTGTGCCAAGGCATTTGGGTGTTAAGGTGTTTGGGGTGTTTAACGTTGACTTCCAGTCTACGCTCAACACGATCTTCGTTACAATACTTTGCATGGTCTCGCTCAGCCTTCACCTCACCTTCGCGCCCGGGGCGATCTCCTTCTCCACGGTGAGCAAGCTCAATTGGCCGTCCTTCGACTCCGCTGCCAGCACCATACCCTGCGATTCCAACCCGCGGATTTTCGCCGGTTGCAGATTGGCGACCACCACGATCAACTTGCCGGGTAGCTCATCCGCATCGAGGAATTCTGCCATGCCGGCAATTATCTGGCGCTTGTCGCCGCCGATTTCGACTTCCAGGCGTAGGAGTTTGTCGGTTTTGGGCACACGCTCGGCCGTCAGCACGCGTGCGATGCGCAGGTCCAGTTTCTTGAATTCTTCAAACGCTATCATGGGTTCGGTCTTGCTTGCTTTGGTCTTCGGTTTGTCCGCAGTTGCGGGCTTGAGATTTAACCGGGCTAATTCCGCATCGATAGCCTCATCTTCGATCTTGGAAAACAGAATATCCGGCTGATTGAGTTTGTGGCCGGCTTCGATAGCCTGCTCCGCGGCAGCACCCCAACTCTGCTCATGTACGTTGCCTTGCAGATTCAGCAGCTTCCAGAGTTTCTCTGCCGAAAATGGCATGAAGGGCGCCATCAGCACAGCAAGCGTCTTCGAAACTTGCAGACAAATGCTCAACGTCGTGGCGCATTTGTCAAAGTCATTTTTTACGGACAGCCACGGCTGCTGGTCATTAAAATACTTGTTGGCGTCGCGGGCGACGTCCATGAAATCGCGCAAGGCCTGGCGCATTTCATATCTTTCTATGGATTGGCCAATCCTGGCCGCCGCCGTTTGGATGCGCTCGAACATCCAGCGGTCGAGTTCGTCAAGCTCGCTCCGGGCCGGCGCTTCGTTGTCAAAGTGCTTTGCCACGAAAGTCAGCGAGCGGTTAACGAAGTTTCCGAGGATACCAACCAGCTCGCTGTTGTTGCGCGTTTGAAAGTCCTTCCACGAAAAATCGGAATCGCGCGTTTCCGGAGCGATGGCCGTCAGGCAGTAGCGCATGGGATCAACCGGGAAGCGGTCCAGATAATCATCTACCCAGATGGCAAAATTTCGGCTGGTGGAAATCTTCTGGCCTTCGAGATTCAAAAATTCGTTCGCCGGCACATCATACGGCAGAGCATAATCGCCTTTGGCCATAAGAAAACAAGGGAACATGACAGCGTGAAACACAATGTTATCCTTGCCGATGAAATGAATGAGCTTGCAGTCTTCATTCTGCCAGTAGTCGCGCCAGCGTTCCGGCTCGCCGAGCTGCTGCGCCCATTCTTTGGTCGATGAGATATAACCGAGCACAGCCTCGAACCAAACGTAGATGACCTTGCCCTTAGCTTCGTCCAGCGGCACCGGTATGCCCCAGTTTAAGTCACGGGTCACCGCTCTGTCCTGCAGGCCCTGCTTGATCCAGCCATAGCAATAATTGCGTACATTTTCTTTCCAGCGCGGGCGTGCATCGAGATATTGTTTGAGCCGGTCCTGAAAGTCGCCGAGCGGGAAATACCAGTGGAAGGTATCCTTTAGCACGGGCCTCTTACCGGAAATTTTGCTTCTCGGCTCGATCAAATCAGTCTGATTGAGATCGCTGCCGCACTTCTCACACTGGTCGCCGCGGGCATCAGGCGAGCCGCATTTCGGGCAGGCGCCTTCGACGTAGCGGTCCGGCCAGAACA
>CAZVSL010000726.1:0-2995 GCA_964629935.1 uncultured Calditrichaceae bacterium
GAACCATATACTGGCACTTTGGTCTCATTTTGTATTTTTTGCCTTGGAATAGACGCACTACTTTCCTGCTGTTTCCGAGGTCTGTTGTTTAGGCTGCCTGGCGCAGCGACCTGTTCTTTGTCTTTTTTCGCTCCGCTTCCTGGAGGATATTGCTGGTTGCGAACAAGCCAGAACCAAAAGAACTAATCGGTGATGGTATTTTCTCTGCGCCGTATAGTCTCACGCAAAGCCCACAAAGCGCGCAGTCATACTCGGTAACCGAAGGCACGATGCGGTTCAATCCGTGCTATCCACTGCACCTGCGATCTCGTGGCGCAGCTCCGGCACAAGAAAAGACGACCAGATAAAAAACACTGATCACAAAATTTCCACTTCGCGTTTTTCTATCTCCTTTCGAATTAACTCTACCCTGTCGGAATAAGCATCTTTATCCACAGTGCCCAGGGCTTGATACAAATCAGCAAGCGAGTACTTTGAATATTCAGGACATGCCATAGGAATACTTTAAGGAGTTTGATTCCCCATGATTACATGGTACTTGAAAACGATGGACGGTTGACCATGGTGCTGAGTCTTATTTGTCTAAGACAAGAGGGCCGAATGGCGACCATTCGGCCCTCTACAATCTGAGTATTTGAAAACATTGCCACGCCTGATAGCCAGAACTCAGCCTGAAGACTCTGCGACGCTTAAGAACTCTGGTCAGACTAATCCCCCCAATCGTCTTGTGCGCCCTCAAAGTACTTTTCCACCGTCTCGTTTCCAATTTTTTTCTTGACCCGAATATCCCATCGGTTGCTGTCTTTGAAGACGCTATCGCCCTTGCTGACATATTCCACGAATGGAGTATAGTGAAAAGGTAACTTATACCACCTACCATCCACCTGCACCAAATACACTCTTCGCAGACTCATACCAGGTGTCCTAATTGAGTCAACTTTGGCGGCAAATGACTCAACAAAGAACTCTTTGTAGTAATTCTTTCCACAACTGTTCACAAATAATAACATCAATGCAACCAATAGTGGATTTAGTTTGCAAGACATCATAGCACCATTAAAATGCAAGAAATTGTGCTCGAAAAACAGGTAAGACGTAGCCAATACCTCCGCTACCTCTGCCAGTGATTATCCCCAGATTTGGTCCTATGTTGGCTTCAAAGTTAATAAAAGACGGTAGACCTGACTCAGAAAACCCAACATTACTTTTGACAGCATAAGGTGAACCTGGAAATGAAGCGTTGGCAAAAGTTCGCGGACCTATGAGATAGTCGGCCCGAATCTCACCCGGCCCAACATAGTAGCCCAGCCCAACAAGCACACCGGCACCCAAATCCCAACCGGCGGTAACATCATGTGTCTGCGTGATATACGGAATCAAGCTTGCATCTTGCCCGTGCAAAATCCAATTGAATGCCAATTCATGGTTTGTGCCCACACCAAATGTCTGGTTAGCATAAAGCCCGATATAGGCGTTATCCGGTACACCATGCTCAGCAATCACGGTCGCCGCCTGTCCCGCTTGTTGCACGGGCCTCGAGGGCAACAACCAAACATCCAGAATTTGACTGATGTCTTTCCTGACGTGCCTCAGCTCTGCTGCCATGCGCTCACGGAGCTCAGCAATATAACATTCACCGCAGGGCAATTCAGGTCCCCTTTCCAGATAAAAGGGCCCTGTTCCACCAACCCCAGGATGCGGCAGATACACACCGGAAGCGGCAAGGTGTTGATGCTACCAGGCCGAGACAACTGGTCAAGATGCCACTTTATACCCTTTCCGATCAAATTGACGAAACCCGAAACAATCGGAATCCGCCACCGCCCATCCGGGTCCACAAAATCCAGCGGCCGGTTGCCAACATAACTGTAGGGGTTCCATGATTGCCCCGCCGGGTCCGGCGTCAGAAACCGGCCAATGGCCGGGTTGTAGTAGCGGGCGCGGGCGTAGTACAGGCCAATACCGGAGTCTTCCTCGTGGCCGGTAAATTTGTAGGCTGTCCCCTCGCCGCCGCCGCTTACTGAATATTTCTGCCCAAAAGGCAAGTAATCCACGCTCATGTCTGCCACGCCGGAATCGAAGTCATCCAGCATGCAGGTGCTGCCCAAATGGTCGGTGTAGTAGAAATGGAAGCCGTCTGCCAGGTG
The DNA here is from genome assembly GCA_964629935.1 of uncultured Calditrichaceae bacterium. Taxonomy (GTDB): domain Bacteria; phylum Zhuqueibacterota; class Zhuqueibacteria; order Oceanimicrobiales; family Oceanimicrobiaceae; genus CAZVSL01. Next base: position 2,148 of record CAZVSL010000726.1, read on the forward strand.
CACGGCCGGCGCTTGCTGGGTGACTTCGGCAAAGCCATTGTACGTCGTGATGTGCTGTTCCGGCACCGAACCAATCGCCACACCCTACACACCGATAATTGCCCATGACTCCCAAGCTCCGAGGTCACAGGTGAAGTCGCTGCAGATGCTCTCCAGAGTTGACAGTGCCTTCTCTGTCATACCGATACCTGTTTTTCTCAGCTTGCCCTCCAAGAACAAGGGCCCGAGGTGTTTTGTCGGACATCTTTTCTTGCAAGAATCATCCGTGAACAGCCATCTTGTGACTCACAAGTATATCCGAAATATTACCTTCTTACCTCTTAATATTCGGATAGAGCACTTTGTGAAGCTTCACCTTAGCTCTGTCAATTGGCAAGTCGAATTCATCCACTAAGAAACAGGTAATAATGAACTTCTTTCCATCATTCAGTATAAGCTTTGCGTAATTGTAAGTCATCCAGGGCAACCACGGCCATCTTTTCTCAATGACAGGTGGTGTCTTGTATTGCTCAAGACGCCTTATGTCGCCAAAGTGAAAACAAACGGACTTTCCATCATGCTCGTATTCGCCGATTCCACTTTCGTAGTCAATCGATAATTTATCATCCCTGCTTCTTTTGTGATATTGTAGATGCACATAAATGGTTGGCAAAAAAATGATCAGAAAAATCACAACAGCAATTTCTATATAAAAAATTAAGTCCTGTATTCCACCGCTATGGACAGAATAAAATACAAACATGATGTCAATAGCCAAGTAAATATAAATTACCCAGAAATGAGCAAAACGGTTTTTTATCCCTACCGGTTTAAAACTCCCCAATATTGCCGGAATATAATTCCCCACT
>CAZVSL010000727.1:0-2992 GCA_964629935.1 uncultured Calditrichaceae bacterium
AAATTGTAAATCATAACCGGTTTGAATACGTTTAGCTCGAAATGGCCATTCATGCCGCCAACATTAACCGCAACATCATTGCCCACCACCTGGGCGCACACCATAGTCATCGCTTCCGGCTGCGTCGGGTTGACTTTGCCCGGCATGATGGAAGAGCCAGGCTCGTTGGCCGGAATGTTGATTTCGCCGATGCCACAACGCGGCCCGGAAGCAAGCAGACGGATATCGTTGGCGATCTTCATCAGGCTGACGGCAACAGTTTTTAATGCACCCGAGGCTTCGACAATCGCGTCGTGGGCTGCCAGCGACTCAAACTTGTTTTCAGCAGATACGAACGGCAGGCCAGTCATATCAGCGATCTTTTTCGCAACGTTGTCGGCAAATCCAGGCGGCGTGTTGATGCCCGTGCCCACAGCCGTGCCGCCCAGCGCCAGCTCAGAAAGATGCGGCAGCGTATTTTTGATAGCCCGGATGCCGTGCTCGAGCTGAGATGCGTACCCCGAAAATTCCTGACCAAGTGTCAACGGTGTGGCGTCCATCAAATGCGTGCGCCCGATCTTGACGATGGGCATGAACTCCTTCGCCTTCGACGCCAGGACCTCCTGCAGCGCGCTCAGTTTGGGCAAGGTGAGCTCGACCAGCATCTTATAGGCGGCGATGTGCATAGCAGTCGGGAAGGTGTCGTTGGAGGATTGCGATTTGTTGACGTCATCGTTGGGATGGATTGGCTTTTTGGAGCCCATCTCACCGCCCAGTATCTCGATGGCGCGATTCGAAATCACCTCGTTGACGTTCATGTTCGACTGCGTGCCCGAGCCGGTCTGCCAGACCACCAACGGAAAATGATCATCGAGTTTGCCCGCCACGATCTCGTCACATACCTGAGCGATTACCTCCGCTTTATCCGCCGGCAGGATGCCACTTTCCTGGTTTATCAAAGCCGCTGCTTTCTTGAGCACAGCAAAGGCATGGATGATCTCTTTCGGCATCCGCTGATCGCCGATCTTGAAATTCTGCTTCGACCGCTGTGTCTGGGCGCCCCAGTATTTGTCAGCGGGCACCTGTACTTCTCCAAGTGTATCTTTTTCAGCACGATAACTCATGACATATCTCCACTTAGAATAAATGCGTAGTGATAAGTTGACATCGCAAAATAGTGAGGTCTGCGCTGAGAGTCAATTGTTAATTGTCAGTTGTTTGTGAACGCTAAAAATAAATTCGCGTCCATTAGCGGCTAAGCGGAAAACGGTAAAGCCGGCGCAAAAGGCGCTGAAATTATTCTGCAAAAACGGGGACTCGCTGTACCAGCGGACGTTGCTGTCGATTTTTTGGGTGGCGTACGAATCTTAGATTAGGATTTAAAGGACGGATTTGCAGAACCGTGAGAATTGTAGCGTTCTATTCAGCTTATGATTACGATAATTCCTCGACATCCAATTTGTCCTTGGTTCTCTTCGTTGACTTCTTGTTCTTAATGAGGTCGTTCTTTCCAATAAATGAAACCTCTATATTGCCATATTTGCCACGAACCAGGTTTGGTTTGGCTTCGGCGAATTGAATCCCATCAATTTGGTTGATGAAATCAACTCTCACCGGCTCAATTCCAAGAGTAACGATATTGCCTTCTGTCGAGAATAGTGCTGTATCAAGCTCACTTTTGGAAAAGCCGAATTTCTCAAGAGAGTTTATTATCTTGTTAATATTGCCGGGAGACGCGTCGAAAAATATATCTATATCTTTCGTGAATCTTGGAAATCCATGAAAAGCGACTGCGTAGCCGCCAACAATCAAATAATCAACTTCGTTTTCTTCGAGTAACTCTAATAACTCTTTGAAATCTTGTTGGATATTCATATAAGAAATTTCCTGCTTCTAAACGGAGCTGCTCGAGTGCATGCAATCGATACTCAGGAGTTTGATTTTGGCGGAAATGCTTATCTTCTAGAGCTTGCTGCTCATGTGTTGTATTCTTGATGATTTTTTCCATCAGGTGCTTTTACTCGATTTTTATCTTTCTTTTTAGTTAGATAAATATACAGTTTTATTTACTTTTAAGCAACAATCATTCTCCCCAAAGATCATTCTGCCTTTCGAGGTTTAAGCGTGGTTCGGATACTTCTTCACACGCCGGATGGCCTGTTTTATCTTCTTTAGGATCATCTCATCCGTGATCGGCTCCTGCAACACGAGAGAGCATTTTTGTGTGTATCGTGGCTTCAGTTTGTTCAGGGCCAGCGCGTAGATATCCTGAATATCAAGGATATCCGGTTTGTAACGCGGAAACGCCTGCAGTGCAAGCGGCATCAGGTCGCGCACGCGCTTTTCATTCTTGTTTCTGACCGTGGCCAGATATGACTGAATTTCTTCCGGCAATATTTCAACCTGCATTTTCGCATCCTTCAATTTCTCGATGTTTCTCAATTACAAATCAAGTAATATGTTGTCTTCTAACCTCGTCTTGCGCATTCTCACTTCAACGTGACGTGATGGCCGCGACCTGGTCCGGCGGTGAATCGGGCTTTTTTGCCGACTCTGGTCTAAACTGTTGCCAAATCCGTCGGCTCTTGTTGCACGCCCCGGCACCGCTCAAGTAATTCTTTGATCGAAATTGGTTCAATGCCCTCGGATTCATCCCGGAACACCACCCGAATCACATCTTCCAGCGTTGTGATTCCGGATAACGCCTTGAAAAAGCCGTCCTCGCTCAAAGTTACAAGTCCCGCATGCTTGCGTGCAATACGTTTGATAACGCGTGAGGTCGAGCGCTTTAAGATCGCGTTGCGGATCGCGTCGTTGACGAGCAGGACTTCATGCAGAGCGGTCATACCGCGGTAGCCGGTGTGGCTGCAATGCATACAGCCCTTTGCCCGGTAGAACGTATAGTCTCCGAGATCATTCTGTTTGAGGCTATTGAAAAACGAGCATATCTCAGTCGCGGGGGGATGGGGCGCTTTGCAATGCGGGCACAATAGCCGCACCAGTCTCTGCGCCA
>CAZVSL010000728.1:0-2990 GCA_964629935.1 uncultured Calditrichaceae bacterium
AAACGAAAATAAGGTCTGCACAAATTGAACGGATTTTTCAAATGGCTGAAGGTCATGTTATAGAATGGCGCGTTTGGAATTTACCCACACAAAACGACATAGAGCCGGATTGCCTCATACAAAAAGTAACCGTATCAATAGTACAGCGAAAGATAGTTCTTGAAAGCCGCTGAATGAGATCGAGTAGCTTTTGTAGGAAGCGTTTCAACGGTTTCTCCCAAAGTTTTAATTACTCATTGCTTTTGTGCACTTTAATTGATACCATTTTTTCTTTTATCATATTCTTTGATTTTGATCGATGGGGACAGAGGCGATGCGTGTATTGAAATTTGGCGGCAGCTCTATTGCCACGCCGGAACGAATTGAGGCTGTACTGGAAATAATCGAAACATCCCGGAGGCAGGATGAAATCATCGTCGTGGTTTCCGCGTTTGGCGGCGTGACCAACAAGTTGATCGAAACCTGCAATCTGGCGGCTGCCGGCGACGAAAAATATCTGGACCGGCTGAAAGAGCTGCAACGAACACACATCACTGCGGCCAAAGCATTGGCCGGAGCCAAACATCGTCCGATGCTCACACGTGTTCAGCAAAAACTGGAACATCTGGGCGATGTGTTGCACGGCGTATTTCTTTTGCGGGAGCTCTCGCTCCGTTCCCTCGATCTGATCATGAGCTTTGGCGAAAGGCTGTCGGCGTTTATTATCAGCCAAAGTCTGGATGCGCGCACCGGCGGTGTGGCATATCTGCGCGCCTCCGATCTGATCAGAACCGATGACCGGTTTGGCAGCGCCCGCGTCGATTTCGAGACTACAAATCGCAATCTGGCGCAATATTTTGCGCAACACCACGATTTGCAGGTTGTAACCGGTTTCATCGCTGCCACCGGCAAAGGCGAGATCACGACCCTTGGCCGCAGCGGCTCCGATTACACAGCCGCGATCCTGGCCGCGGCATTGGATGCTGACGAGGTGGAAATCTGGACCGATGTCGATGGCGTCATGACCGCCGACCCGCGCCTGGTACGCGCTGCGTTTTCCATTGTGAGCATGAGCTACGAAGAGGCTATGGAGATGTCACACTTCGGCTCGAAAGTAATCCATCCGAAATCCATGCAGCCGGCGCTGGAAAAAGATATTCCGCTGAGAATTCGCAACACCTTCAATCCGTCGTTTGCGGGCACACTCATCTGCCGTAATCCCGAGGCTAATCCTTACGTGATTCGAGGCATCTCGTCTCTGTCCGATATTGCCCTGCTGCGCATCCAGGGCAGTGGCATGTTGGGTGTGATGGGGATTTCTGCCCGCCTGTTTGGCGCGCTGGCGGCTGCCCAAATCAATGTGATCTTGATCACGCAAGGTTCTTCGGAGCACTCGATCTGTCTGGCCGTCATGCCCGAGAAGGCAGAATTGGCCAGGCGGGCGATTGAGGAAGCTTTTCACCTGGAAATCCTGGCGCATCAAATCGAAGAAGTTGTCGTTGAAAGAGAGCTTTCGGTTATCGCCGTGGTTGGCGAACGCATGCGTGGCACGCCCGGCATTGCCGCCCGCACCTTCAGCGCGCTGGGCAAGCATGGCGCCAATGTAGTCGCCATCGCCCAGGGATCGTCGGAGCTGAATATCTCCATTGTGGTGGGCCGGCGCCAGGAGGCTACAGCGCTAAATGCCATCCACAGCACATTCTTCGGGCGTGACAGCAAGACCTTGCATCTGTTCCTGGTTGGGCCGGGTCTGGTCGGCGGGCAGCTCCTGAAACAGATACAACAGCAGGCTGATTTTCTGGAACGCGAATATGCGCTCGAGCTCAGGCTCAACGGCATTGCCAACAGCAAGAAGATGCGCTTCGATCCGGACGGCATCTCACTTGCCAACTGGCAAAAGCGTCTCAGCGAAGCGAGCGAAAGTGTGGACCTGGAGACTTTTGTCGGGCGCATGAAATCGTTGAATTACCACAACGCTGTTTTCCTGGATTGCACGGCCAGCGACGCGCCCGTAGTTTTCTATGAGCGCATCCTCAATCTTGGCATTTCCATCGTCACCCCCAACAAACGCGCCAACTCAGGACCTTTCGGGCAGTATCGCCAACTCAAACAGCTCGCCGTTCGCCGCGACGTGCGTTTTTTCTACGAAACCAATGTTGGCGCAGGCCTGCCTATCATAAGCACCATCAATAGTCTGCTACTCAGCGGCGACCGAATCATAAAAATCGAAACCATCATCAGCGGTAGCATCAGCTACATATTTAACACCTTTGACGGCTCGCAACCTTTCAGCGAGGTGGTGAAGCAGGCGCAAGAGCGTGGTTTCACGGAACCGGATCCACGTGAGGATTTGAACGGCATGGACGTTGCGCGCAAGCTGCTCATCCTGGCGCGCGAAATTGGTCTGACATGCGAGCTCAGCGACATCGAGCTGGAGAATATTCTGCCGCAGCCCTGCCGCTCCGCTGCAAATGTTGCTGAGTTCTATGCAGCATTACAGAAACACGATGAGGTTTTTGCGCGCAAGCTTGAAAAAGCGCGCCAGGCAGACAAAGTCCTGCGCTATATCGGCGCCATCGAAGACGGGCGCATTCGGGTAGCGCTCGAAATGATAAGCGCCTCGCACCCTTTTTACCACATCAGCGGCCGCGACAATATCATGGCCATCACCAGCAATCGCTACGCGGAACAGCCCCTGGTCATCAAAGGTGCGGGCGCCGGCGCCGAAGTGACCGCAGCCGGCGTTTTTGCGGATGTGATTCGAATCGGGACTTTATTGACTTAACTCTGAGGGTGCGCGTCTGCTAAGCCGTGATCAGCTTGTTAAGCTGTGAAAAAGGCAAGATAAGAATCAGCTCAAACAGGAAATACCATGATGAACCTCGCCGCCTTACGATTCCCCTTCAGCATCACCTCCATCTTTTGTCTGCTCCTGCCCGCTTTCACCCTCTCAGCCCAAACCCTGCAAATCTACCACATCGATGTCGAGCAGGCGGATTGCACGCTATTTG
>CAZVSL010000729.1:0-2989 GCA_964629935.1 uncultured Calditrichaceae bacterium
GGTTTCACTATCCTTCCTTCTCAATAATAGTTAGGTTCCGACGTAACATAGGTCCGTAGTCCTGTTTGGATGGGCAAACGAACGTGCACAGCGCCAGGTCTTCTTCATCCAGCTCCAGTGCTCCCAGCTTCTCCGCATCCTCGACATTGTCCATGGCGAGGGCCCGCGTCAGAAACAGTGGCATAATATCGAGCGGCATGACTTGTTCCAGACTGCCACTCGGCACAATAGCCCGGACGCCGCCATTCGTCGAGGTGTTTAATGGTAGTTTCTTGCCGGGAATGAGGCGGGAAGCAACAATGTTTTTCATCGAGAACAAATTCTTCCCGGGGCTGAGCCAGCCCAGGAATGATCTCTGCGTGCCCTCCGGCAGAGCACAGACTTGCTGATGGTAGCGCCCCAGAAACGCGCGTTCGTCTTTGGCCTTATGACCGGACAGCACCGAGCCTGACACAATCCGATTGTCACCCTCGGTTAGCTCGCCAGCACAGACATCATCAAGATTGGCGCCAAGTCGGGTTCTGATCAGGCGCGGTTTGCGTACTGAAGGACCAGCAAGCGACACCACGCGGTCGACATTGATGCGGCCGGTTGTAAACAGCTCGCCGATCGCCGCCACATCCTGCGCGTTAACATACCACACAGTTTTGCCGCGGTGTACAGGATCCAGAAAATGAATATGCGTGCCGGCCAAACCAGCCGGATGCGGTCCGGAAAATTCTTCAACTTGCAGAGACGCGATATCCGCCGTTGGAATGTTGGCGCCCGCAGCTTTGCACAGATAAACTGTGCCGTCTGTTAGCCTTGAAAGTACAGTTAAACCATTCTTGAAATGACGCTCTTTGCCCTCCAGCACTTTTTCGACCAGAGGCGCAAGCGGATTCGTGTCCATGGCAGTCACAAAAATCGAATGTGGTGTGGACTCCGGAATTGCCACTTTGCTGAATGGCCTGCTGCGCAATGCAGTCCACAGGCCGGATTCGATCAGAAACTGTTGCACCTGATCTCGCTTCAAGCCGGGGAGTTTGCCATCAGAATAAGACTTGAACGTCACCTCTGCTGAGCCGGAAAGCTGGATAACCAGCGAGAGAAACGCACGCTTTTCACCACGATTGATGGCTACAACTTTGCCTGCACCGGGTGAGGTGTAGCGCACACCCGGCGTTTTTTTGTCAGTGAAAAGGAGCTGCCCAAGTTTGACATTGTCGCCTACCTTGACTTCCATCGTCGGTTTCATGCCGACATAGTCTTCGCCGAGTAAAGCGACCTGTTGGGGTGGATTGCCCTCGCTGATGACCTGCTGCGGCTCCCCTTTGATGGGAAGATTCAGTCCTTTTTTAATCTTGATCATCAGCGTTCCTCATGTTTCGGATGGTGGATTTTACATCAAAATGAAAATCGTCTAATTAATGCTTTTGCAGAATAAAAAACAAGACAAAACTGGCAGAATTTGTGGTTAAGTGAGATTGTTCTTTGCCGCAATGTTTAACGGCTGTTTTGGCGAGAGCTTTATTCCATTACGGACATTTAACACATACCAACTGTTTCAAAATGGTACAACCAATCCCGCCTGAGACTTTTTTACGGCAAGAGAGAATGGTTTAGGTTGAAGGTGAGTATCTTTTTCTCCCTGCAACTATGTAATATCTTTACAGTTAGTTCAGGCGCACGGAAAAATTTTACCACTGGCATGGTTTTGGCATGAGCAGCCGTCATCTCACTTTGAACACACATCCTGGCACGACATCAGTATGAGTGATACACACCGCATTCTCGTTGCAGACGACGAGGAGTATATTCTGAGAACATTGGAAAATATCTTGAAGGCTGAAAGTTACGATGTCACCATGGTGTCATCGGGCAAGGCCGCATTGGAGAAGCTTTCGCAAGGCGCTTATGCCGTTTGTCTGGTCGACCTGACATTGTCTGACATAGACGGCCTGGAGCTTCTTTCTATCATTAAGAAGAAAGGTTTGTTGACCGAAACCATCATATTCACCGGCCATGCCAGCGTTTCCACTGCTGTGGAAGCCATGAAAAAAGGCGCCTATGATTATCTGACCAAACCTATCGAGCCGGCACGCCTTAATACCATTGTTTTGAAGGCGGTCGAACACTACCGTCTTGTGCTTTCTCACAAAAAGCTGGAGGCTCAGCTTCAGAACCTGACGCATTATGACAACATCATTGGCAACAGCGATGAAATGCTGGAACTGTACAAGATGATCGATGTGGTAGCTGATACAACTGCGAACGTGGTGATTACAGGTGAAAGCGGCACCGGCAAGGAGCTGGTTGCACGGGCGATACATCGCAAGGGCAACAGAAGCGAGGGGCCATTTGTCGCGGTCAACTGCTCCGCTTTTCCCAGAGAGATACTTGAGAACGAGCTTTTCGGTCATGAGGAGGGCGCCTTCACCGGCGCATTGAAACAGAAAGCCGGCTGCTTTGAGCTGGCTCACAATGGCACGCTTTTTCTTGACGAAATTTGTGAAATGCCAATGGAGACGCAGGCGAAGATTCTGCGAGCTCTGGAAGAGCGCCGCTTTCGCAGATTGGGGGGCAAAGTAGAAGTAGAAGTGGATGTACGCGTCATCTCTGCTTCAAACACGAAGCTTGAAAAAGCCATGGAAGAAAAGAGATTGCGTGAGGATATCTATTACCGCCTGAGCGTCGTCGAAATAGAGCTGCCGCCGCTTCGAGAGCGCTCCGGTGATTTGACGCTTCTCGCTAACGAATTTCTGAAATTTTACAGCGAAAAAAACAACAAGCGCGTGCACAGGTTTACCCCCGAAACCATCGATATTCTGCATCGTTATCCCTGGCCGGGCAACGTCAGAGAATTGAAGAATACAATCGAACGGGCCGTCGTCCTTTGTGAAAGCGACGTGGTTCAGGTAAAACACTTGCCTGCTCGCATCGCCAACCCGGACGGCGAATTGTTCGAAGTCCAAATCCCGCTTGGTATCAGGCTGGAAGAAGCGGAACG
>CAZVSL010000730.1:0-2976 GCA_964629935.1 uncultured Calditrichaceae bacterium
GCGCACCTCTGGTTGCCGGCAGCGGATGATGACTTCGACCGCGGTTTTATTTGTATAGGTCACTTCAGGCACTTTCGTGTTTTGCAGCAGCGTGCCCTGCATTGCGGGCACATGGGAGAACGCCTGCAAAATGTGGTTCGCGATACTTTCCCCGATCTTATTGGCAGGGTAAATGGTGGTTTGCACGAAAATAGAATCAGAATCCCATTTCTCATAACCGAGCTTGAGATACCAGCCCCCCTGAACCGCGTTGACCTTTTCGATGCGCGCCTCAGATGGCAGCCATTGCTCGTCTTCACGGACCAAGATGGCCTGAGCACCTGCTTGCTTCAGGAAATTGGCCACGGACCGGGCCAGATGGAGGCTGGCGTCCGCGGCCGTTAAACTATCGCTGAACACATCACCGGGCACACTATGGCCGCCGGTTGCATCCAAAATCAGGATTTTATCATGCAAGATTCCGTCAAAATGGGCCCGCATGTCAAAATCGATGAATTGGCTTCTGCTGGAATCGATCACAACACCCCGCGCAACGGGTTCATAACCGTCTTTCGTGACCCGCATTTTGGTGGCGCCGAGCGGAGGCTTCAGAAAGAAATAGATTCCGTTGTCATCTGTTTGCGTCGCGATGCTGTCATTGAGTATAACCGTGGCTGCAGTTATCGGATTGGCGCTCGAATCTTCTTTGACATGACCGCCCAGAGTCCAGGATTGTCCGGGCGGAATCAGGGAAAGCAACAGCGTGTCAGAGTGGCTGCGGGCATCGGCGGTCAGGTAGACCAGACCCATGAGTGAGTCCGGCCGGTAGACTACGGTTGCCCTGCCTTGTGACAGACGCGGTCGCGCCGGGTTTATGCGGCCGCGGTTTACCTGCAGCTCCACGGTGGTGCTGTCCCAGACTAATTCGCCATACTCATCAAACAGCGCGAGCCGGATAGGAAGCATGGCCATGGTATCGGCAGGCAAATATTGGCTGGCGATTTCGAAGTGGATTGAATCTGTCGGCGCCGATATCGTCAGAGTATCAAGCCGCGGAAAATTATGATTCTTGAACATATTCTGCAAATCTACCCGGATGGCGTGCGGTCCGTTGCCTAACATAGAATCCGGGCGAAAGGCCGCGATTTTTTTATCGTCCGTCAATTCTACCTGTACCGATTTGCTATCTATGCTGGCGGTCACGGATTCCGAGAAGATCAGGAGTTCATCGAGGTTACGACCGCCATGCTCGGTGATGCCGTCATATAATCTGTATTCGATTTGCGGTTGTTTGTCTGTGGTTAGCATACCGGGCCGGGTCATGACGGCGCTTGGAACGCCGCCCGCTGCCCAGCGCGCCAAACCCAGAAAGATACCATAAGCTTCGCGCCGGTTATACCGCCATTCTGTCAGCCGTTTTTCCTCTTCCGGATTTGAATAAAACGATGATTCCAGCAGAATTGCAGGAATCCGAGATCGACGCAGCAGACCGAAGCCAGCCGGATAGATGATCTTGTCCGTGAGCAAACCGTCATCGACAACCTGCGGCAGGCGCAACGCCTCCACGAGCCCGAAATAGATATTGCGAGCCAGATCGATACTTACCGGAGAATAGTCTGGCGTCAGATGATAAAATACAGCAGAATAGTTGGTCTCCGGGTTGGCGCTGGCATTGTGGTGCAGAGAGATCAGGAAGTCGCACTTTGCCTCATGGGCCAGGTCTACGCGCTCCTGCAACGAAACGAAACGGTCGTCCTCACGGGTCAGAAACACCTCGACGCCAGCTTTTTCCAGAAACTCTTGCAGGAATTGCGCGACTTTGAGATTCATGATCGCCTCGCGCTTGCCGCTCGGACCGCGTTTGTAACCGGGCAGATGCGCGTTGCCGCCATGCCCCGGGTCCAGCGCGATTTTGAACTGGGTCAGATGACGGGCATAAGGTGGGATAGAATAATGCTCTTCAGGTAGTTTGCGCCAGTCTTCCAGTTTGAGCCTGGCGCCGGCGCAGCCCCAGAGGATAGTTAACAAGCAGATGAAAAGAAGCTCAGTGCCTTTCCTGGCGTTCACCAATCTATGCATCCTTATCAGAATCGTCTTCTGCCTTTTTCTTTACGGCCCTTGCGTCGCGTTACACTATGATGGTCACAGGTCTTGGTCGGCGCCAGCTCTTTGAAGAAGATTTCTTCAACCACGTTGCACGGACAGTTATCTTTGGCCAGCAGTTTGGAATCCTCACAAATCTCAACGCGAACCACGCCTTCCGGTATTTTCCAATCCTGAACCGGCAGGTTAAGCGTATCATGTACAGCTTTCATGTAAGGCGCCCAGATCGGGAGCGCCGTATTCGAGCCCGTTTGCTTGGGACCCAGGGTCAGTTTCAGATTGCCGACGCTATACTCATCGATTCCAACCCAGACGCCGGTTACGATTTGAGGCGTAAAGCCGATGAACCAGGCGTCGCTGCTATCATTTGTGGTGCCGGTCTTGCCGCCGGCAGGCCGGGTAAAATGATACTTCCACCTCGCACTGCCGCCGGTGCCAGCGTTGATTACAGTTTGCAGCATGTCGGTCATAATATACGCAGTTTCTCTGCGCAGGACCTCCTGGCTGTTCGGATAGTACTGGTCGATGACATTACCGTTTTTGTCTTCTACTCTCAGGATTGCGATGGGATCGACCAGAATACCACCGTTGGCAAACACACCGAAAGCGGAAGTGATCTCCAGCGGCGTCACATCCGAGGCGCCCAGGGCGATGGCGTCCACTGCCTGCAATGATGACTTGATGCCCATCTTGTGCGCATAGTCGACCACCAGTTGTGGCTTTTCAATAATGCCTTGCAACACGCGCACTGTGACCAGGTTCAGCGACCGCTGCAAGCCCTCGCGAAAGGTGGTGGGCCCACCGGTTTTGCCGTCAAAGTTTTTGGGCGTCCAGCGTTCATCATTGGCCATGAAATTGACAACCGGCTGATTGAGCACCTCGTGGCTGGGTGGA
>CAZVSL010000731.1:0-2975 GCA_964629935.1 uncultured Calditrichaceae bacterium
GCGCTCAGTACCGGCGTCTTCGGCTTTCCCATGGAGCGCTGCGCCGAGATCATGCTCAAGACCACAAAGGACTATTTGCAGCAAGACACCGGCCTGAACCGCGTTGTGTTTTGCTTGTACGGAAAATCTGCATTCAAAGTGTTCAAACGTGCTCTGGAAGAGTTAGATAGAGCCGCATAAATCTTCCAGGATAGACTCATGGCGAAACCTGAAAACCATAGCAATTCTGTCCCGGAAAACGATGATCGAAAAAAAGACGCCGCGCCTGATGACGAGGAAGCGCTGCCCGACCACTTCCAGGTTACGGACGTGCTCGATCTGCATGGCTTTTTCCCGGAGCAAATTCCCGAAGTTGTGGAGGAATTTATCCGCTATGCAGTGGAGCTGAACCTGCACGAGCTCTACATCATTCACGGCAAGGGTCGCAGCAAGCTAAAATATCTGGTGCGCAAGGAGCTGGAAAAGAATAAGCACGTGAAGTCGTTTCGGGATGCGCCGCCGGAGCTTGGCGGCTGGGGACGAACGGTGGTGTATATCTGATTCAGCCAGCAGCGGTTGACAATTTGAATTGAAAATCAACAATTTACAGTTGTACGCCTTTCAACAGGTCGCGTGCTAATGCAGTCTGACCTGACTGAGCGCCTTTCGATCCACAATCAGCGTGCTGTCCACGCCTGAAAAAGACGGCATCGGGAAAACCCAGCGCCCGGGTTTTAAGGTGTAGTCATCGGGAACGTGAACGACCAACCAGCGTGCGTCCGCCGTCACGCTCACACTATCGGCAGTCACCAACTGTGCTGCCCTGCTGCTCTCCCCTATTCTGCTTTCGCTGCTATCCGGAAGCGTACCGCAACATTCGAGCAACAAGTAGATGAGTGCCGTCAGGATAAATGGAAGCAAATGAAGCCGCGCCATGATGTTGTTCCTCCATTGCTGTCTTCATGTGCTTAAGTATACTTATCGAATGTCACATTTTTCTTAAAGTCAGGTAGCGGAAAAGCAAAAAGATCATGGCTTTGGCACATGGCGCCGCCGTCTGGCTTGGAATAGCGTGCTTTGACACCTTCGGGTTGTAAGGGCTGTGCAAAAGTCACATGGCTTTATCGAGTCAGACAAGCGGGCGCCGGAATACACACTAAGGCGCGTTTCCGAACAGACCCCGCATCAAATCCCGGGCCCCGTCCGGCCCGGTAACCCGCAGCCGCACCGGCTCCGCCTCCGGCCCGATAATCAGCGTAAACTGAAAAAAGGGGCAACACTGATGCTCAAGTCTGACGAGCTCGACGATGGACAACAGCAGATCGGCGTTTGGCTGGCCAAAAATTAGCTCAACGCCAGCTTGCAGCTCAGTAGTTTGCTGTATCTTGCCGAGCAACGTTTGTTTAATCTGCCGTTTTCGCTCGCGCAGCTCGCGGCCTGTGAGATGGCAGGCGAATTGAGATATCTCTCTGTTCATAAATCACCGGGCGAGAAATTCATATTTGCAAACACTTCCCTTTGGTCAAATTCAAAAAGCCATATAGACATCGGCTTCGGCCCCATGTTGCACCATCTCCTTGAGATTGAGTGGCTGAGCATCTTCTACAATGCCGGAAAATAAAGCACCAAATACGGAAACAGAACCAGCGCCAGCGTCAGCAAAGCAACAACCCACAGCATGACTTTCGATATTTTTCGACTGGTTTGCTGTGAGCAGGAACCGTCTTCGCATTCTTCCCCTTGCGGCCGATAAACGAAATAGAAACCCACGCCGAGAAAAATGAACGTCAATACCACAAAATAGGGACGATACGGCATCAGTGTGGCGGCAAACGCCAGGCTGCCTATGCCGAAGCCGGCCAGCGCAACCGGGAAAACGCAGCAGGCCAGCGGCAGGAAGGCCAACATCGCGCTGAGCAAACTTCCGCCTGTTGCAATAAATAGCTTTGGTCGTTTCATCATTTCTGTTCACTCCCGAAATCAGGTTTTGGATCAGTGTGTCGAATCGAGCAACTTTCTCGCTTCAGCCTCAAACACCTGCCGGTCAAGAAAGAACGCCGGGTCGACGCCGTTCAACTGGTGCATCCAGAAATCCGGCTGAGTTGGCTTTTCCTGCCACTGCACATCGGCGTCATAGAGAAAGTAGACGTCCCATGCCAGCCGGCCGATCCCGAGCACATCTTGCCAAACCTGGCCGGTCACTTGATCGCCATCCCAGAAGTAGTCAAGACGCGCATCGGAAAACTCGTTCGACCGTTTCTGCGCTTGCCGGCGGCTGTCGCCGGGAAACATGGGCAGCCAGATAATGTGGGCCCTGAGGCGCTCGTCTGTGATATTCTTTAGGATCGTCTGCATGTCGGAGAACCCCCGACGGCAGGCCGGTCAGACCGGCGACAGGATGGTGACCAGCCGCACATAGCCGCTGTCGCTTTCAAAAACCTGCCTGAATTCTGCAAAGCGTTCGAGGTCAACAAGCTCATTTTCGCTCCCGCCTGAGACCGCGACGCCATCGAAGTTCTGGCTTTGAAAATAAAAGAACACAGATGCCGCCGCCAGCAGCAGACAGGCGACGAGAAGAATTCTCAGCTTTTTGGCACTCATCTGACCCTCCGGTTTCAGTCGATCTAAAAATACCTAAGAGTGCAATATTTCAGTATCGCATGCCTGGCCGTTGCTCAGGCACAACAATCATCGCTGCCCGATTGTCTGGGCGGACATGGCACACTGCCGTAAGAGCAAAACACACAACAATCGCCGGGCTTTGGCTTCAGGCGGACGCCACAGTTGCTGCACTCGTGGAAGAAGATACAAGAATCCACCGGCATTTCAAGCTCTTCTTTGAAATGGCAATGCGGGCAGGTTAGCTGCGAGAAGGTGATTGGTTTCATATATGGGGTATATGGTATAGGGTATAGGGTATTGGGTATAGGGCTCCGGTCTCCTGCATCCGGTTTCCGGTTTCCGGTTTCCGGTTTCCGGTTTCCGGTTTCCGGTTT
>CAZVSL010000732.1:0-2973 GCA_964629935.1 uncultured Calditrichaceae bacterium
CGCCAGCCCCGCGCCCAGTCTTGTTCCCACTCCACAAACCCGGCAAACTGTTTTGAAGCCATATCGCTGCTTAGATTTTGTGGCAATTCAAAATTGCTCACCGGGATGCGATTGCCGCTGCGGTCGTACACCGTATCAGCAAACGCTGTTGTATTGCGATTGATGATATGCTTGACCGACAGACCCGCTGACAGGCCGGCGCTTTTTCCGGCTTCCATAAAAGTGTTGAGTTTAAGCTGCGTTCTGATTTCATCGGCGTCGCTGCGGAAATAGCTGTCGCCAAATTCATCTTCCTGGCTCAGCCGGAAGCCATTGAAGTTCACGTTTGCAATGGCATCGACATAGCCGAATCGAAACAATCTTCGGTATTTTAACCCGGCTATAAGCTGGTTTTGCGTATTGTCGAGCAGGCTGGCATTGCGGATGCGATTCTCTCTGCTGCTCAGATCCCGGTCGACGCGGTCCAGGGCAACCAGCGTCAGAAGACTGAGCCTGTCTTTGTCAGAGAGCGCTGCCTCTGCCAACAGATTGAAATCTGTGTAAACCGGAACAAAAGGTTGTCCGGCAGCTTTGAAGATCAAATCGAGATAGCTCTGGCGGGCAGAAAACAGAAAGCTGCCACTTTCTGCGATTGGTCCCTCGACATTCAGGCCGAACTGCGTCGCCGAAACTGTAGCTTTGCCGCCCAACCGGTCACTGCGACCTGAGCGCAGATCAATGGCCAAGACCGAGGACAGCTTGTTGCCGTAGCGTGCGCTGAAGCCGCCGCTCGAAAACTCCACCCGGTCGATGAAATCCAGGTTGATGAAACTAAGTGCGCCGCTGCTGGCGCCCTGTGTGCCAAAGTGGTTGATGTTGGGCGCCTCGATGCCATTTACCAGGTAGAGATTTTCCGACGGCCCGCCGCCGCGTACCAGCAGATCGTTACGGCCGCCTTCGTTCACCACAGCCACGCCGGGCAGAGTCGCGACCGTACGCACAACATCCTCAAAACCGCCGGGGAAGCGCCGAATCTCTTCGCGCGATAAAAGCGTGCTGCTGGCAGAAGTCTCGATTTCCTCGACAAAGTAGTCCGGCCGCACAAACACTGTGTCCGCCGTCACATAGCTCTCTTTGAGCGCGATGCTGACCGTGGCAGGCCGGCCGCTCATGACCTCGACGTCGGTGACCACTACCGGCTCATATCCGATGTACATGGCTTTCAGGCGATAGCTGCCGACCGGCAAACCGGTTATGCGAAAGCGGCCTTTGTCGTCTGTGGAGGCGCCTGTATTGCTGCCCATCACCACAACGTTGACGCCGATGAGCGGCTCCCGGGTCCTGACATCGAATACCTGGCCGATGATGTCGCCGCGTTCCCGGGCAAAAACAGCGCTATGCAGCAGAAGCGGGAGCACACACGCGAGGAAAATTCTGTGTACGCTGAGTCGCATGGTCACCCGTGATTTCTGAACCGGAGGCGCCGGAACCGATGCCTCAGAACAATTCCGTGGGGTAGATTGAATCTTTGTACCGGGGAGCAAATTTCGGTTTTTATGCACAGCAACAACTTAGTCGAAAACGCCGGTCACACTCAGAGCGATCAAGACCTGCGCAGCCTGGCCAACAACGAGAAGGATTTCACGGAAGCCAAAGTCACGAGCTCTGGGTACATACACTGTATCTCCGGGACCGACCGGCACATCGCTGCCCTCTTCTTTTTGGTCTGTACCGTGCCGGATAACTTTGGCCTTGTGTGGCTCTGAGCCCTGGTAGATGGCGCCAGCCAAACCGACATAATCCTGGATGTTCATGCCGGGCATGAACGGATAGCTGCCAGGCTGCTGGACTGCGCCCACAACGTAGACGTCTTCCTGCCTCTGCGGCACCTTTACAACGTCGCCGGACTGCAGCACCAGGTCCGAGCGACCGTTGCTGCTTGCGCCAAGATAGGGAAGCACAGGAATGACCTCTACCTGACCATTGGCGCCATTCTTGCGCTCGACGAAGGCTTTGTCGAGGTCTGCACGCCGGCTCAGGGCATTCACGCGCAACAGGAAGTCATCGATGGTCTCGCCAGGGATGAGCTGATATGTGCCCGGATCATTGACAGCCCCTTCCACCCTTACCGTACTCTGGTGAACATCGATGGATGGGATGTGAACGACATCGCCGCCGCGCAGAATAAGATTGGTTTGCAGGTCGCCGAGGTTTTGGTACTTGTGCAAATCAACAATGTCTGTTGTGCCGTCGCGGTGACGCACTTGAACGCCTCGCTCAAATGCCCAGGAAGTCAATCCGCCGGCTTTTTCGACAATATCGGATACTCGGTGCACGGCCAGCGCGTTATATGGCCCGGGATTCATGACCTGACCCGTGACATGCACGCGGATTTGCCGCACACGGGCGAGATTGACAGATATGACGGAGTTCAGATATTTCGCGCTCGCAGCCTCTGCCACCAAATCCTGCACCTGAATCAGTGGCTTGCCATCCACATCGAGAGCGCCAACGGTTGGAATGATAAGCTTGCCCTCAGGAGAGACTTGCGCCGGAATGCTGTTCTCCAAAGTCGACCAGATCGTGATGTAGAACTGATCGCCGGGACCGACGATATAACTCTCCGGGTCGATGGCGCCCTCGAGCGCCTGCATCTGAATGTCGAGCGGAAGTTGCTGTTTTTCCTTATCAAAAAACTCGAGTTTGTCGCGATCAAAAAACGATTTTCGGTTTGGTAACCTGAAATCGCGTTCCTGGTCATCTTGGTTGGACCGCGGCAGCTCGCGTGTTTGTGCAGAAAGGAAATCGAAGCTCAGCAATACTGAGAGGCAAAGCGTGGTGATAATTAACTTGTTCATCGAATGACTGTACGGATAATAATAATTTGCTTGCTCAGGTTAAGGACGATGAGGAAGGTACAAAAGAGCTGCCAGAATTGCAATAGCTTTTCAAACGCGGCGCTGTTCAATAAAAAAGGCTCTATGTGGTTTTGTG
>CAZVSL010000733.1:0-2963 GCA_964629935.1 uncultured Calditrichaceae bacterium
AATGCTTGTGCTTGATCTCGCCATCAACGCGAACGACGTACTTTTTATCGGAACGTCCGGCGGCGGTGTGTTTCGCTCGGTGGATAACGGAGAGAACTGGGAAGAAATAAATCTGGGGCTGCCTGCGATGAACATAAGGGCATTGGCAATTGCGCCTTCCGGAGAACTCTATGCGGGGACGCTGAATGCGGGCGTCGCTTACTCCAATGACAACGGCAACACCTGGGTCGAGCGTAATGACGGTCTAGGGAACGAAACCATATTCGCCTTCACCATCAGAGCGGATGGCCGTGTGTTTGCCGGAACAGCCGGGGATGGCGTATTTCGTACCGTCGAAACGGTCTCTTCGATAGACCAGAACACAGAAGACGCTATCCCGACGGCATTTCAATTAGAGCAGAATTATCCCAATCCCTTTAATCCGACCACGACGATTACGTTCTCCCTTTCGCGATCTGCTGACATCGAGCTTACGGTTTATGACCTGCTCGGAAGACGAGTGCGCACCTTGTTGCAGGGGGAAGCGCCGGCAGGATCGCACACGGTTGTGTGGGACGGCAGAAACGCGTTGGGACGGAGCGTCGCCAGCGGTCCCTATTTTTACCGGCTTGTATCGAAACAGACTCAGACAACCCGGCAGATGATGTTGCTCAGGTAAGGAAAATAATATCACGGCAAAAAAAGAAAAGGAGAGAATATCATGCGAAAATTCATGTGTCCCGGGAAGTTGTTCGAAGTCCTCCTGCTGACGTTCATGAGTGCGGTCTGTTTCCTGTGGTCCCCACCGCTCGCCGCACAACAATATTCACCCACGTTTGATTTCGAGAGCGTGTTGAACACGTATTTTGACGATACGTCCGGGTTGATCAGTTTTCAGGCCGGCCGGATCATCTTTGCACCGGATGCGCCATTTCACGGTCAGATCGCTGTGCTTAACTCCGCCAATGAAATGGTCGCAGACTTTTCATTTTACCCGGATTACAAAGTAAAGAACGGCGTATACGCCGAGGCTCTGGTAAAAACACCGGCCGACGTCACGCTCACCAAACCGGACCTCTACACCATCGTCTGGGTGGTGAATGGCAAGCCCGTGACCCGGCTGCCCTTCCGTCTCGAAATTGCTTCCGGCGGCAATGACCCGTTCAATCCCGGCAAAACCTACCGCTTTGACGGCTACTGGCGCACCTTCGCGTTTCTGACCGATGTTTCCGAAGCGGACGATTTCCCGGAGTTGCACTACTGGTTGGGCGGCAAAGACCTGCCGTCCGGCAAAAACAGCGACAGACCGTTTATCGCGCTCTATCGCGATGGCGACATGGTGGCGCACAGCAAGAAGCAAGGCCCCGGCATTATCCGCTCAGGCCACTTCGACCGGGCACGGACGCTTCTCTTTCACCCCCACAAGAAAAAGGAATCCCCAAACGCGAGACACTTTCTCTTAAAGGACTGGCTGGTGGACGGCAAATATGAGATTCTGGTGACACGGGAATCGGACGGCAAGCAGATTCGGTCTTTCGACTTTCAGGTCAGCAATGGCCAGTTCGAGCCGCATCCACGCACGAAACTCGGCTACCAGCCACAAACCGATTATATCGCACCGCGAGTTCAGAGCAAGGGCGCGACCGGACTGGAACTTGAGGAAGCTGTCTGGATCGCGGATCGGTAAAAATCACAGTAAGAAAGGACTCCATGAAAACCCGGAAGGCTATCCAATGCATTACCTCAATTACTTTAATACATGGACTTTGCTCCTGTTCATCTTCATGTGCACAGGATGCAGCTCGGATGCCACAAAGGGCTCAAGGGCAGAAACCAAACTCGATGCGCCGCTTCGCATGAAGCTTAAGGAAGCCGGGCAGTCCGGGGCAGGTGCATCCGTACAATGCCTGCTCAAACTCAAAGGCGCCCTTGATGAGAGCAAGAAGAAGGTGCTCAACCAGACCGGAATCACCATCCTGAGTGTCCTGGGAGAAATCATCACGATTGAAGGAGACCCTGAGGCCATCCGCGAAGTTGCAACCCTGGACTTTGTGCACAGCATGTCTCTAAGCCAAACCCGCATGCCTCCGGAGAAGCAATAGTAGTCAACGGAGGGTGACGTGGGGCATTTTAATAACAAAGGAGAACAACCGTGAACATCCGACACATATTTTCAAAACATAAATTGTATTCCGTTGCTCTATTGCTGGCGATTAGTGCGACTTTTTCGATACCGACCTTTACGCCTTCCCATCTGCCCGCTTCAAACCCGCTCTTTGAAGGGCAGGTAAATAAGTATAAATCATTACGAGTCGCTGCCAATGCAATGGTCGCGGTTGAGCAAAAACTGGATGGCTCTTCCCGAATGCTGCTCAATGCGTCCACCCCGGATCGCAGGAAATCTCTGTGCAAAAAACTGAACCTGTCTGCTGATATGGATGCGTCAGGGCGGCTGACTGCAGATGTCTTTATTCAGCTAGATAACTCTGCCGTCGCAAGCGAATTATCAGGTCTCGGCATCGAGGCCCGGACCCGGGTTGGCGACATCTTGATTGCCCGTGCCCCAGTTGCGGCGTTGTCCGCTCTGGCTGAGCTGCCCGGAATTCGGCGCATCGAGATAAGCCACAAGAGAGAAGCAAAGCTTGACTCCAGTCGCGCCAATATCGGTGCGCACCGGGTGCATCAGGGGTTTGATCTCCCGCAACCGTACCGGGGCGAAGATGTCGTCATCGGAGTGATCGACTTTGGCATCGATTTCAGCCACCCTGATTTCAGCGCTCAAAACGGCTCGCGTATTCTTCATCTGTTGGAGTTCACCGAGGGCGGCGGACAAAAAGAGTGGGACAAAGAAGATATCGATACGAATCCGGCGAGCATTACACAGAGAGATGGCGATGGCGGCGGTGGACACGGATCACATGTGACCGGCATCGCTGCCGGCGGCGGTCAGTTGAACGCCGAACTGACTGGCGTCGCTCCGGCCG
>CAZVSL010000734.1:0-2947 GCA_964629935.1 uncultured Calditrichaceae bacterium
TGCCCGAAAACTTGCTTATTTCGTCATTCCGGCATGCTCCCCGCATGTTTTAGGCGGGGAATCCGCGGGAATGACCCTGTTGGGACGTTTTCGGTCAGACACTAGCTAAGCTAACCACCGCCGAATATGCCGTTAGTCAAGAACGATACGGCAACGCCACTCTTAGTGATTCAATTCTGGTCAAGCCGAGATTGCTGGCCAGTAGAAAGGTGTTATGACCGGGGAGCAAATCTTACAATACAAGATTCAGGAAGAACTTGGCCGTGGCGCCATGGGTGTGGTATACAAAGCCCAGGATACAAAATTGCAGCGCACGGTGGTTCTCAAGTTTCTTTCATCTGAATTGGCCCATGAGGAACGGGCGCGCCAACGCTTCATAAGGGAAGCGCGCGCAGCCGCAGCTCTGGACCATCCCAACATTTGCACAGTCTACGAAATCGAATCTGACTACGAACAACCGTTCATCGCCATGACGTACCTTCGTGGCGAGACGTTGCAGCAGTTGCTGGAGCGCCAGGGTCGTCTCGCAGTCAAGCAAGCCGTGGACATTGCCGGGCAGATCGCTCAGGGCTTGCAACATGCGCACGCGCAAGGTGTGATCCATCGGGATATCAAGCCGGCGAACATCATTGTGGATGAAAACGGCCGCGTCAAGATTACAGATTTTGGCATGGCGAAGCTCCTGGGCGGCACAAAGCTCACTGAAGTCAGCACAGTCCTGGGAACAATGGCTTACATGTCGCCTGAACAGGCGCGCGGTGAGCAAGTCGACCACCGCGCCGACATCTGGGCATTGGGCGTCCTGCTCTATGAAATGATAACCGGTGTCCTGCCATTTCCGGATGAATATGAGCAGGCCATGTTGTATGCGCTGCTGCATGAAGAGCCCGAGCCGGTGACCGCCTTGCGGCCCGGCATCCCGTCAGAGATCGAGCGCCTTATCACCAGAGCCATGGCAAAATCGCAGGAGCAGCGCTATCAGTCCATTAATGCTGTCATCGACGATCTCAAGACAATCGCCGCAAGCGAAAACATAGACGGTGATTCCGCGTCACCAAGCACGGACCAAATTGCAAGAGCACAACCGGAGTCATCGGCAAGGATTGAAGGCACGCAGATTGGCGCCTACAAAGTGATTCGCAAGTTGGGCAGCGGCGGAATGGGAGATGTGTATCTTGCCACACGCAGCGACCAGCAGTTTCGCCAGAGAGTTGCCCTGAAGGTGCTCAAGCGCGGCATGGATAGCGAGGAGGTATTGCGCCGTTTCCGGGGCGAACGCCAAATCCTGGCATCGCTCGACCACCCCAATATCGCACGCGTGCTCGATGGCGGACTGACACATGATGGCAGGCCCTACTTTGTGTTGTCCTATATTGAGGATGCGTTGCCCATCGACAAGTATTGCGACCACTACAAGCTCAGTATAGCGGAGCGGCTCAGGATGTTTCGGGAAGTCTGCTCTGCCGTGCAATATGCGCATCAGAATCTGGTCATCCACCGGGACCTGAAGCCGAGCAACATCTTAGTTTCACGCAAGGGTGAAATCAAACTGGTCGATTTTGGCATTGCCAAGTTGCTCAATCCCGAGCTCTACAACGTGACCCTGGCTGTTACCCTGACCGAAATCCAGGCCATGACGCCGGAATATGCCTCTCCGGAACAGTTGCAAGGCGGACAGATTACCACTGCCTCGGATGTTTACGCACTGGGCGTCCTGCTCTACGAGTTGCTTACCGGCCGCTCGCCTTATCAATTTGAGAACAGGAATCGCCAGGCTGTAGCGAGCGTGATTTGCAATACTGAGCCGAGCAGGCCCAGCATTATTGTGCGTCAGACCTCGGAAATAAGACTGGCAGATGGCGCCACAAGTACGGTCTCGCCGGCCTCACTCAGTGCTAGCCGCAGGACCGATACCAGAAAACTGTATCAGGAACTGAGTAGTGATCTGGATAACATTGTCCTCATGGCATTAGAAAAAGATCCTCACCGGCGTTATGCTACCGTAGAGCAATTATCAGAAGATATCAGACGATATCTCTATGAGGAGCCGGTGATAGCGCGCAAGCACACCATTGGCTATCGCTTACAGAAGTTCGCCAGACGCAACCGCGGCGCCGTGCTGGCGGCCTGTCTTGTGCTTCTTTCACTAATTGGCGGGCTCGGTACAGCGTTGTGGCAAGCCCAACAGGCAGGCCAGCAACGTGACCGCGCCGAACATGAGCTCGCGAAATCCGAGGCTGTCACCAATTTCCTGATGGAGATGTTCAAGGTTAGCAGTCCGTGGCAGGCGCCGGGTGAATCGTTGACTGCCGAAGAACTTTTGCAGCGAGGTGTTGAGCGGGCTGAGGAGCTTGCCAGCCAACCGGAAGTATACGCTGAGCTATTATCTGTTATAGGAACGGTCTACACCGACCGCGGCGAATTTGATAAGGCAAAGCCATTACTCGAACGTGCGCTTGCAGAACGTCGTCGTCTGCTGGGTGATGCTCATCCAGATATTGCCAGAAATCTGAGTAGTCTCGGTGTCATCATGCACTACGGCGGTAATTATGAAGCAGCGCAGGACTACTATGAAGAAGCGCTTGCGATGCAGCGCAGATTGCTTGGCTCAGAGCATCAGGATATTATTGACAGTATCTATCTTCTCGCGGTTCTTAATTCACAGAAGCGAAACTATGAAACCGCGGAGCGATATTTTGATGAAGCCATTGCCATGCAGCAGACGCTCGATAAAAACCATAAAATGATGAGTGTGCTCTTGAGTGACAAAGGCGCGTTGCTGCGCTTGAAAGGCGACTACCAGGCCGCCGAGCCTCTGCTGCGCAAAGCTCTTGCCATGCAGCGCAAGCGGCTCGGCGATGAGCACCCGGATGTGGCCCGCAGCGTGACGCAGCTCGCCCGGCTCCTGCGTGAGAAAGGCGAGTACGCCGACGCCGAGATTTTGTTT
>CAZVSL010000735.1:0-2940 GCA_964629935.1 uncultured Calditrichaceae bacterium
GTCACGTTATAGAATGGCACGTTTGGAATTTACCCACACAAAACGACATAGAGCCGAAATTTTTTCCGATTACATTAAGGCTTCCTTTGCTTTTCACTAACCGGGTCTCTTTAGCTATATAAATGCCTGCCGGGCAGCAACGAATTTTAGCCAACACAGTCAACTTTAAAAATTGAAATGCGTGCGAAAGCCCAGAAATGTCCAAGTCTCCGATGAACCGCCGGCTTGCCAGATTCTCTGCAGATGCGGCGAGATGTACACCCATTCGTTCATGGGATAGCGAATATACAATTCAAAGAGCCTTTCATTAGCCAGTTCCGTTTCCCGCGGATGGGACTTCCCGAAAGCCACGCCAATGGTGAGATCGCGCTGCATGAAAGTCTGCCTTAATTGTGCACCCAGGCTCCAGGCTGACGCGATGCCAAACCAGTTGGCGAGACTATCCTCGTTGCGGCCGTAACGTCCGAAGACATTGAATGCCCCGGCGATCATGCCATCGGCGCTGACGCCATAGCCGGCCGCATCTCCCGCGGCGGGATGAAGATAGCCATAGAAACGCAGGTTTGTCTCCCAGGAGCTTTCCGGCAATACCTTGAAACCTACGCTGCCAATTTTGAAAATCTGCTCGAACAGACGGTCGCCGGAGTTGTCCATGCTCGACAGGCCAACTTGCAGAAAGAAACGTTTGAGCAGCACCGTGGTTAGCCGCATGCCGGGCGAGTTGTCCGGCGCAGGGAAGGCAGCGCTGTTGACAAAGGCGCCACTCAGGAATTGTGTGGTCTCATCGTTGGCGGCTGCATTGTTGTCAAAATAGTTGGTCAGGTCGATCTTACCGACGGTAAAGGTAAGTACCTGATTCAGCGCTGTGAATTCTGCCCAGGCTTCCAAAATGGTTAGCCGGTCCAAGTTGTCCGTACTTTGTGTGGAGCCGGCATCTCCGTTCAGGCTGGAAAAGCTCGCCAGCCGCTCGTTTGGGCCGTTGCCTCCGATGGCTTCAAGGTCGAAGAACATCAGAGTATGTGCACCGAAGCTGGTATGCGCAAAAATGTCGAATGAGCCGACGCCCGTGACGAAATCATCCTGCTGCGAGCCCCATTGAATACTGGTGGTGGCGCCGCCGTTGAAGCGTAGCTGCCCCGGACGTTCCGTGATGGCTTGCAGGAGATCATCGACGCGCTTTCGCCGCGAGCGCCGTTTTTCCGGCGCCATGCGGTTCTCGTCATCGTCTTCATTTAGAACAGAAATGAGCTCATCCAGCTCACCTTGCTTTTGGGAAGAGCGCTTGAGTTCGTAAAGCTCTTGCTCCAGTTCCACGACTTGCCGGCGTAAGGAGTCCAACTGTCGTTGCATGGTCCTCAGATGCATGTGCAACGTATCTGCCTCCTGGGCGTTGGCCGTGGCAGCAAAAGCGAGCGCGACGATTACAGATTTTTTCATGGCATGACCTCCGGTTGACGGTGTGTGAAATGTAAGATGGTCTGCCATCAAATTCAAACAGAAACGCGTTGCTCCGAATTTGGCTTTCGTCTGTGCCTTCTCCACTTTGGGCAGCCCCCACACCAGGCACAAATGCACGGGCCTCAACAATTCCTTCCTTGACAATCACCCAAATTGCCTTAGATTTACACCTAATCCGGATAACCGCAGCGCTCACCAACACAGGATTTGCAATGCAAACCCGATGGCCCATCCCCGCACTTCTGTTGTACGCTTTGTCGCACGTGACGCTTTTATCTGCCCAGACAATCCCGCCGCCGCCAGCGGCTTTCTCACGCGCCGATACGCTGCGCGGTATGCTGACGCCTTTGCGCACTTGTTACGATGTCACTTACTACCACCTCGACATCAAAGTCGATCCGGCAGAAAAGACCATTGTTGGCAGCAATACAATCCGTTTCACGGTTGTCACTAACTTCAAGCGTATGCAAATCGACCTGGCTGAGAATATGGCCATCGACAGGATTTTGTTTGAAGGAGATGCTCTGACCTTTGAACGAGAGCATGGCGCTGTGTTTGTCGATTTGCCGCGTATTCTGGCAACCGGCGAGGTCCACAATCTCGTGGTGGATTATGGCGGCAAACCGCAGGTAGCGCAGCGGCCGCCCTGGGATGGTGGCTTGATCTGGCAGCGCGACCGCCACGGCAATCCCTAGGTGGCGGTGACCGTCCAGGGCGACGGCGCCTATCTCTGGTGGCCGAACAAAGAGCATCAATCCGATGAGCCGGACAGCATGCTCCTGAGCGTCACCGTGCCGGACACACTGATGAATGTGTCAAATGGCCGCCTGCGAGATATGAACGCAACCACCGAAGGCTGGAGGCGCTGGGACTGGTTTATCAGCTATCCCATTAATAATTACAACGTCACGCTGAATATCGCCAAATTCGCACATTTCGATGATATCTATGTCAGCGCGGACGGCGACACGCTGACGCTGGACTACTATGTCCTGCCCTACAATCTGGATGCCGCGCAGCGACAATTTCAACAGGTCAAACCTATGCTGGCCTGTATGGAAAAACTGTTCGGCAAGTATCCCTTCTATCGCGATGGCTACAAGCTGATCGAGTCGCCGCATAACGGCATGGAGCATCAAACCGCGGTGGCCTACGGCAACGGTTATCGCAACGGCTACCGTTTTCGCTCTTTTGCGGAAATCGGGCTCGAGTTTGATTTCATCATTTTGCATGAAAGTGCGCATGAGTGGTGGGGCAATAGCGTCACCGCCAGGGATATCGCCGACATGTGGATACATGAAAGTTTTGGCGCCTATGCGGAAGCCCTTTACGTCGAGTGTGAGTGGGGCTATGATGCTGCCCTGACCTACCAATACAAACGCCGGCCGCTCATCAATAATGACCGTCCTATCATCGGCGTTTACGATGTCAACCATGCTGGTTCCGGCGACATGTATTCCAAAGGCGCGGTAGTGCTCGGTA
>CAZVSL010000736.1:0-2927 GCA_964629935.1 uncultured Calditrichaceae bacterium
CCTTCATACAACCCAGTGGTGAAGATTTCCTTGCATGAATCGCTCAATTTGGGTCCAAATAATCTCAAATGACAGAATTCCCAATGTCCGAAACCCGCTCATTGCATACTCAAGAATAGGCCCCCATGTATTCTATCCATTCTTTATCATCAATTTGACGACTTCCACGGCGGCGCTTCCGGCAGCCGGCGTTCAAAATCGGCTATCAGCTCTGCTTCATACTGTGCGCTATATTTGCCATGCTGAAACATGCCGGCCGCTTCCTTGAAGAAGCGTTCCCAGGAGGCTTCCTCCGCACCCGGATTGATGGGGAAAAAATGCGCGCCATTGGCCTGCGCCGCCTTCATGTCCCCGGGTGCATCGCCGATCATAAGCACGCGCTCCGGCTCATAGTTGCCCTCCGCCACAAGTTGGATGTGTTCCTTCTTGCTGCCCATCTCCTGCCCGGCGATCACACGCACGTACTTGTCGATATCATGCTCCGCCCACTCGCGGCGCAAGGCGTCCATCGGTGTGCCGGAGCATACGATGATATCAGCCCATTGCGACAGGTTGCGCAAGCTCTCCCGCACATACGGAAACGGCGGCACGCCTTCGACAATATCTTCGACCGTGCGATTCACGGCCTCACTCCATTCAAGAGTTTGCTGCATCACAGCCCCCGGACTTCTTTCAACGTCTGCTTTCAAGGTAGCGTTGCCCAGCTTGGTTTCACGCGCCACCCAATCGCGCAGTGGCTGCACCTGTGGTACTTCAAAATTGCGCAGTTGCACCTCCGGCCAGTCGGCGAGCAAATCAAAGGTCAGCAGCAACGCCGGAAACCGGTTCACACCCCGCCATTTGGAATACAAATTGACAAACTCCGAAGCAGCGCGGGCATATTTTGAAATAGGCTGCAGCTTCCAATACTTGATGATATTCGGGATGAAGCACTCTTTGTGCTTGATCTCCATCGAGTCGAACACGCAGCCATCTGAATCGACAGCAATCAGGAAATCATGCTTCGGTTTTAGCTCTCGTAATTCAGCTTGGACATCAGCCATATCTTTTCACTCCGTTCATTCGGAAATCATCGCTGCTTAGAAATGATGGGTTCGTGACTTACGTTTTCCGATTTACGATCTAGCTTGAATAATTCACAAATTGGGGAACTACACAAGAATGTCGAAATCCATCTGTCACTCCCCGAAAACAGCTCAGGGCAGGCAGAGGAAGTCTTGTTGGCGGGCTAAACCTATGTTCTCTAACAAGATTCTTCCAGCCTGTTCCGAGTTTTTTTCGGAGAATGACAGTCTGATTTGTGAATAGTCCAGGCTAAGCATTATAAGTACTCGACGCCGTCTTCCCGCCGCGCCCCGTCCAGTTGGTATGGAAAAACTCGCCACGCGGTTTGTCGACGCGCTCGTAAGTATGCGCACCGAAATAGTCGCGCTGAGCTTGCAGCAGATTTGCAGGCAAACGGCTGCTGCGATAACCGTCATAGTAGGCAAGGGCGCTGCCAAATGCTGGCACAGGTACGCCAGCTTCTACTGCCATGGCGATAACCTTGCGCCAGGCCGTCTGGTTGCGGTCGATGGCGTCTTTGAAGAAGCGGTTGAGCAGCAAGTTATGCAAGTCCGGCTTTTCATCAAAAGCCTGTTTGATATTTTCCAGAAATTTCGCCCGGATGATACAGCCGCCACGCCACATGAGCGCAATATCACCAAATTTAAGCTGCCAATTGTATTCCTCACCCGCCGCCCGCATCAGTTGAAATCCCTGCGCGTAGGAACAAATTTTCGAAGCGTACAGCGCCTGGCGGATCATCTCAACCAGCTCTTTGCGGTTGCCTTCCAGCTTGATCTCCGGCCCCTTGAGCTCTTTCGAGGCTGCCACGCGCTCTTCCTTGATAGCGCTCATGGTGCGGGCGAACACCGCCTCGGCAATGGTCATCGCCGGAATGCCCAGGTCCAACGCAGCCTGGCTGGTCCACTTGCCCGTGCCCTTCTGGCCGGCGGTATCGAGGATGACGTCGACCATGGGCTTGCCGGTCTCATCATCTTTCTTGGCCAGGATGTCACGGGTGATTTCGATGAGATAGCTGTCGAGCTCGCCTTCGTTCCATTCGGCCAACACATCGTGCATTTCATCGGGCGTCATACCCAGCCCTTTTGCCATCAGCGTATAGGCCTCGCAAATCATCTGCATGTCGCCGTACTCGATGCCATTGTGCACCATCTTGACGAAATGCCCGGCGCCATCGCTGCCAACCCATTCACAGCACGGCGAGCCGTCCGCCACTTTTGCCGCGATGGCCTGGAAGATAGGCTTGACATGCTGCCACGCCCCTGGCGAGCCGCCCGGCATGATCGACGGCCCCTTGAGCGCGCCCTCCTCGCCGCCAGAAACGCCCGTACCGATAAACCGGAACCCCTTCTCCTCGAGATACTTCGTGCGACGAATACTATCGGGGAAATGGCTGTTGCCGCCGTCGATGATAATGTCGCCCTTCTCCAGATGCGGCATGATCATCTCGATGAAATCATCCACCGGCTTACCCGCCTTCACCATCAACATGATTTTGCGCGGCGTCTCCAAACTGTCAACCAGCTCCTCGATGCTGTAGCAACCCTTAATGTTCTTGCCCTTCGCCCTGCCATCGATGAAATCGTCGACTTTGCTGGTCGTGCGATTATATACCGCCACGGAAAACCCATGGCTCTCCATATTCAGGATAAGATTCTCGCCCATAACAGCGAGACCAATGACGCCAATGTTTTGCTTCGACATCAAGATACTCCTTTCAAATGCTGGGTATAGTGAAAATAGCTATCTGCTCTTGTTGTTATGTAACCGCTCCGGCCTCCTCGGTCCGCATTGCACTTACAACCAGAGTTTCCTCGCAGTTAATACGTATCAACCGGCCCCCTCTCAGACACGTGGCAGGG
>CAZVSL010000737.1:0-2922 GCA_964629935.1 uncultured Calditrichaceae bacterium
TTCCGATTTTGACGATAAATATTCAGAAATTCGGAATACAGCAAGTCATAAATCCCGCGATTGCCCGGATTGGGCTCGTATGTTTGCGCGATCGGTACCTTCTCCGGAATATCATCAAACGTGAGCTCTCCGACTGCGACAGCGGCCAGGAAGGCTGCGCCGCGGACATTCGCCTGGATCGGCGCCGGGACCTGCAGGATCTGACGGTCGAGCACGTCAGCGTGAATTTGGCACCAGACCGAAGACCTGGCGCCGCCGCCAATGACGCGCAACGTATCAAACCGCCGCTTTATGAATTTTTCGACATACTGCAAGAGCCAGCGCGCGTTATAGGCCACGCCCTCCATGACAGCGCGGATCAGATGTTCACGCGTTGTGTGCAACGATTGATTGTAGAATCCGCTGCGCACAGAGCTGTCTTCAATGGGTGTCCGTTCGCCATAAAGCCACGGTGTAAATATCAGGCGGTCGCTGCCGGCGGGAACACGCTCTGCAATCTTATCGAATATCTTGAATACATTGTCATGGCTGTTTGTACGCAGCTCGTCGTCATGAAACAGGATGTTATCTTTCAGAAAAGACAAACAGCCGCCGGCGCTTTCCTGCTCGTTGGCGACGAAATACTTTGCCGGAATGGCAGATGGCAGCGAAGCCATATTGTGCAGCAGGTCTGTTTTCTTGAAGGGCACGTGGCAGGTGAGCCACGATGAGGTGCCCAGATAGAGATGGGCGTCATAGTCGCGCACAGCGCCGGCGCCGATGGCAGCAGATTGCACGTCCGGGGAACCGGCGATGACCTTAACCTTTGTGTCAAGCCCAAACTCTTGCGCCACTTCCGGTCTGATTTGGCCGATAGTGTCGATTGCCGGCATCAGGTCAGGCAGTTTCTCACGCGGCACGCCTGCCATGGCAAGCAACCGTTCATGATAATCAATGCGCCTGATGTCACGGTTGTCCGTCAGCCAATGCAGCGTGATGGAATCGTATGAGGCCGCAAAATTTCCGGTGAAGCACAAATTGAGATAGTCCTTTGGCTCCAGAAACTTGTAAGTCGCAGCGAAGATATCAGGCTGTTCGTTTTTGAGATAGAGGATGTGGGCAAGGCTGTCTTTGCCGGCATGTCCAGGGATGCCGCCGGTCAACCGCAGCCAGCGTGTCAGCTTGCCAATGCCATAGCCTGCGATCTTGATGGGCCCGCCGGTGATTTGGCGGATGTATGGCGCGCCACGGGCATCCATCCAGACGATGGCGTTGCACAGCGGCCTGCCGTCATGGTCCACGGCCACGGTGCCGGACCACTGGCCGGTGCAGGAGATGATCGCCACGTTCCTGATTCTATCAAAATGGCTGCGTCGCAAACGCTGCCAGGCGCGTTTGATCGCGTGCTGCCATTCCTCCGGATCTTGCTCAGCGCCGTTTGCCCCGACGAGCCGGGTGTGCGTCTCTTCGAATTCATAGCCGATGACATCGCCCGTCATTGTGACCAGCGCAACCTTCGGTCCGGAAGTGCCAAGATCGATGGCGAGAATGAGTTTTGCATGCCTCGCTGGCAAAGGTTATTGCTCCGCTTCACTGGTATGATTCGGTTTACCTGAACAGATGAAGATAGGAGAGACAGCTTGAATAGTCAAGCAAAGGAGTGAGAATGTTGGGCGGATTGCAATTCGATTGCTCAGATCGGGCCTGTTTCTCCGCGCTCAAAATGGCGGCTAGCCAGACAGACGGTTTTCAATTTTAGGATAAATTTTTAGCCTGGACTATTCACAAATCTAAGGATTACACAAAGAAAACAATATTTCTTCTGTTACTCGCCGAAAACGGCTCGGGGCAGGCAGGAAGAGTCTTGTCAGCCTGCTAAGTACTTGTTTGTTAAAAAGATTCCTCCAGCCTGTTCCGAGTTTTTTTCGGAGAATGACGGCTAATTTCGTGGGTTTAGGAATAATTCAAGCTAGAAAACTGCAAAAAAAACTTGACAAAAAGGTCTTCTTTTTATTATTATTCGGATAAAGAAGTCTTGAATTCTGTTTAAGCGATTTTCCCAAGAGTATTTCTCGCATGCAGACCAGCATACTTTTATGGAGCAAGACCACAACCGCCTGGACATGCTCTTCAACCAATTCAGAGACATTAAGACTGAAGAGCTCGGGCAGGCAAAGCGGCTGTTCCACGAGGTTAAAGCTGGCTTGCAAATACACATCGTCTGGGAAGAGGAGGTCGACAACACGCTGACTGTGGACGAACGGCAGCAACTGTTCATCCATGGAGAATGCGCCGCCTGAAAAATACGCGCACTGCTGTAACGGCTAAAACCTGATGCATCCACAATGTTAAGGAAACATCATGCGAGAAGAACACAAAGCCCACGTCGTTCTTACCCTGAACACGATCGCGTTTACGGTCTGCTTCGCAGTCTGGATGATGAACGGAGTCTTAGTGACGTTTCTCGTGGACAACGCTGTGTTTCGCTGGGACAAGAGTCAAATCGGCTGGCTTATAGGCATTCCGGTTCTGACCGGCTCCCTCATGCGCCTACCTGTGGGCGTACTCACCGACAAATACGGCGGTCGCATCGTCTACACGGTGCTCATGTTGGTAGCTGCCGTAGCGACCTTCTTGCTGAGTTATGCGAACAGTTACAGCCAATTTCTGCTCGCTAGCTTAGGGTTTGGCATCAGCGGCGCTTCCTTTGCCGTTGGCATCGCCTACACTTCGGTCTGGTACAGCCAGGGCAAGCAGGGGACGGCGCTGGGCATCTTCGGTGCAGGCAACGCCGGAGCGGCGCTGACCGCCATGGGCGCGCCTTATCTTCTGAGCTGGCTCACTGACGGCGGCACAAATCTCGAAGCGTGGCGCCGCATGCCGCAGTTTTATGCGCTGGCCCTGTTCGCGCAGGTACCCTGGCGCGCGGTGCCGACCATGCCG
>CAZVSL010000738.1:0-2418 GCA_964629935.1 uncultured Calditrichaceae bacterium
GTTGAGGTTGGACAGCAATCCGAAAGTCAATGTGACTGCTGCAACCACAGCGAAGGCGAGCCAGGTCAAGTAGCCTGTCAGCACGAATGCGCCCAGCAACAAGCCATAAATCAAGGCGAAAGCGCCAACAACAATGCGCAAAGTCGACATCTTGCCGCCGGCGTCGGCGCCGGGCGTTTGCGCCTTGCGGTATTGCATGAAACCGGATATTGCGCCGATGACCGTGGATACACCGGCGGTCGTAACCTGCTGCCACAGCTCTCCCAGCCATGCACTGACATACGGAATCGTGCCGAACAGCACGGCGGCAAACACAATTGTCCAGGCCCGTCCCAATAAGCGCTGACCAGCGACAAGCTCCCGGTAGCGACGTTTGCCAGTGGACTTCGACAAAACCGTACGCAAAGAAAAAATGAGGCTTGCCGCCGCTATAATTATCACGAGCGCTGCGGCCGCCACAAACAGGAAAGCAACTTGTTCCATACGCATGCCCAGGATGCTCCGCAGGGATACCTCGGTGAAAATGCCCAATTTGTTCAACACCCACATGATGGTGCTAAAGATGCCAAAATAGACAAACAGCGAGATGAACATGCTGCGCAGCACGGTCCCAAAGAGCGAAATCGCATTCAAACCCTTGCCGGGTATCAAATAGTTGCCATGCTGGCGGATAAAATCGAGGATTTCGTTGCCCTGTCTATCCCTGATGCGGCCGGCGGCATCAACCTGGCCGAGTGGAAAGTTGGTTTTTTCCGTTCCCGCCTTGCCGCCGTTTGGCAGGCCCTTGTGAAGAAACCAGGTTAGCGCCGAGCCGATGTAGCCGCCGCCTGAGACCGTGGACAGATAATCCAGCTTTTGCAGGACGCCGCCTGAAACCAGCGCCTGCATGACACCCAGACCAAAGGTTGCAGACCGTATGCCGCCTCCTGAGATGGCCAGGCCTGACAGGTCGGCCGTCTTGCCGATATGCTTGCGCTCCGCCTCGACAACATCGTGGGCATCGGTTGTGTAAACGCCCGGGGCTTCTGCTGCATCACTTCGGTTGCTCATAGTCCTTCCTCCTTGACAAGTAAATATGAAGCGGACCGGGACTGCCGGAGGCTGCCCCGGAATTGGTTGCGTGATAGTGCACGGCATGACAGGTATCGTTAAAATAAGACACTGCCGCTACGACGAAGGAACCTGTCCTGAGCTAAGGACTCCCAAGAAACGCTCGGTCAGCCAGCGTACCTGAGTCAGGCTGAGCGAAGCTACTGAGCAAGGACAGGCTCTGTCGAAGGGCTCAAGGTGACAGCTTCGCTGTTGTTAATCATAACTCCGTTTCTACCCGAAAGGATGGCTTACGACGTGAGCCATATAACAATCAGCGTGACAAGCCGCCGCCTTTCGTGACTTTTCGGACAGTCCCGATCAAAGTGTCGCTGGTTCAGCTCTTGAGAGATGCAAGGCATTGAAGAGTAATTTCAGCGTGCCTGCGGTCATGCCCTGATATTGCGGCCGGATGCCAAATAATATCACGCGGCCCTTGTCCTGCGGGATATCCAGCACAACACTCAGCCCGGCTGGTTGCGTGCTCCCGCTGGCTAGCTCAGGATAGATATCAGCTATTGTGGCTACCACGTTTGTGCGCCGGCGCCAGTGCAGCGGCCGGAATATCTGGCTGCCGGTCAGAATGGCGCTCGTCTTTGCCGGCATGCCATAGGCGAGAGGCTCCTGCGTATACACGGCCAGGTCGAGGAAGCGGCCGCAGCTCATCTGCGGTTGCTGCGCAGAAAATATCTGTTCCACCGGCAAACCCAGATGTGCAACGGCAAAGTCACACGCCCGGCCAAGTGCGATCAATGTTCCGCCCTCGAGCACGAAATTGCGCAGACTTTCGATGCCTTCATCTGTAATGCCGTTCAGGTAGGACCGGGGCACATGTGGTTTGTAAGCATCTGCCTTGCTGCTTTGCCAG
Organism: uncultured Calditrichaceae bacterium; assembly: GCA_964629935.1. Taxonomy (GTDB): domain Bacteria; phylum Zhuqueibacterota; class Zhuqueibacteria; order Oceanimicrobiales; family Oceanimicrobiaceae; genus CAZVSL01. The sequence continues at coordinate 1,958 of CAZVSL010000738.1, forward strand.
CCGTGGATGATGTGTCCGGAATCCATGTCCGGCAAGACCAGTGCATCCAACGAGCCCTTGATCTCGCCATTGCGGATTGCTGAGCTATAGACTGCTTCAAATTCAAATTCAAACTGTTCGAGCGCAAGTCTGGTCCAGCCTTCATCCGGATTGGGAATCCAGGATTGGTAGACGCCTATTTTTGCCCGGTTCAGGCGGTAGCTCTCAACGCCTTGAAAGCCATGCCTGACCTGGCGCATGTCCAGAGAAAGCTCTCTGGCAAGCAGGTCCATGTCACCGGCGTGAATTTCGCGGGCAGGGACGAATATGGTTCCGCGTGGATAGGTGTGGTTTTCGATTCGTAGGCTATCTTTGAGCCAATACACTCGTTTATCGTCTCGCAGAAGACGATTCACAGCGATGAAACTGCGGTTGCTTTCATGCTCGATAAGATAATCGCCATTAACCTGCAGGATCAAATG
>CAZVSL010000738.1:2428-2915 GCA_964629935.1 uncultured Calditrichaceae bacterium
GCAGCGCCTGAACCCGGCTGATATCGCCTTCAACAGGTAGATCGACAGGCAACACTCGCACACCCATCAACGCACTCAAAGAAGCCTCGCCGGGCCCGGCGGCGGCATCGCTCTGATGATTGCTGCCGCCCGCTCCGGCGCGGATATCGAAGATGTTTTGTAAAAATGGCGAGAATGATTGTGCCAGGCGCAGGAGATAACCTGTGCGGGCGCCAGCCTTGCCCACAGCCGAGGTCAGGTTTGCGTGGTCAATTTCGAGGCCATGTTGCATCAGGATTTGCAGGAACTGTTGCGCCGTTATTTCATCGTGCTGTTCCGTTGGAACCATGAGCGCCTGCGGACTGGCTTGCTCGCCGCGGGCAATCGCATCGAGATTGGCGCGACAAAAATTATAAACAAGCGCCTGTTTATCGCGGGCCAGCGCCCGTAACATCGCCTTGATGGCAGCAAGCTCATAATCGATCACATCACGGAGTCGCCACCAGCC
>CAZVSL010000739.1:0-2621 GCA_964629935.1 uncultured Calditrichaceae bacterium
CAGGGTCATTCCCGCGAATTGTAAGCGGGAATCTTCTGCGTGACAGCAAATGGATTCCGACTTAAGCTTGTCCCTGCATGTTTTTAGCAGGGAGCATGCCGGAATGACGAAATAAGTGAGTTTTCGGTCAGACACACTAGTTAAGTTAGGTGTTTTAGCTGTTTTGTGTGTATCTTAATGACAGGGAAAGAATTACTTTGCATTACCAAGCTCATCGAGGCTTTTGGTTTAGTTTCTTGAGCCGTGTTTCACATTTCATGATTTGTGATCGAGCTTGAGTGTTGGCATAACCTTTGCTCATTTTAGGGCGGAGACCGAAAGTCAGGATTCTCAAACTATCCGGAGAGAAAAATGAATAGACCCAATTTGAACGTACTGCTCGTTTGTTTCCTGGCAATTTTGATGATGGGCTTGACAAGTTGTTATACGCAACTGGCAACGCCTGATGCCGGGACTGTTGAGCGCGAGAAATATGTTGATAGACAAAGGGATAATGCTCGGGAAGATGAGTATGTCTATGAAGATACGGAAGAAGAGCCGTACTATGAGGAAGAATATAGAGCTGATGACTACTATGATGACAGCTATCCGGAAGCGTACGGTTATGAGGAAGAAAACTATGACGAGGTGCACGTGACCCGGCGCTATTATCACGACGTTCACTACTATTCACGCTTTTACAACGATCCCTATTTCGACCCGTATTATTATGACCACTATGCGCCTTACTCCAGCCATGTGTCTGTGAATATCAACTACTATGATCCCTGGTACTATGATCCGTGGTACCATAATCCATGGTATGCTGACTTCCATTACTATCCGGGTACATATATAGGTTTTCACTGGGGTTGGAGGCCGAGACCCTTTCATCCCTATTACGGCGGTTATTACAATGGCTATTGGGATGGGTATTTCTATGGCGGCGGCGGGCATGGTTTTGCTACTACTGTACCGCGCACCCAGCGTCCATTCAGTCGGCGCGGCTCGCATCGAGACGATTTCGGATTCAAAACGCAACGGGTTTCGGCAACACCGGCCGCTTCTGCTACTGGTACACGCCTGTCGAAATCCACAAAGGGCACGCGATATGGTGCAGTCAGTACTGATAAACGCCAAACACGCGCGCGCAGTGGCAGTATCGAGTCGAAGACGCGTTCGACCCGGCGCACTGAGGTTTCTGATACAGAGCGCAACCGGCGCTCAAGCCGGAGTTCCGTGAGTGATGAATCTCGCAGGACTCGAACTCGCACCAGCCCAAGTCGCGTTGAGCGCAGCACCAAAGGAAGCAGCAATGTCCGCAAAGCCCGCGGCAGCAACGATACTCCTGAGACGAAAGCTACCAGACGCTCCAGTCGGAGTCGTAGCAACGATTCTGCTCCCAAAGATGTCAAGCGATCCAGTCGCTCAGAGAATAAGGGTGGAAATGTAAGGAGCAGTCGAGGCAGTCGTCCAGGTTCCGGTACGAGCCGCGGTAGCTACTCAAGACCGAGCAGCGGCTCGCCCAAGAGTCGCGGTGGCGGCAGTTCAAGAAACTACAGTGGCAGCCGCGGCGGAGGGTCATCAAAGGGCGCATCTCCTTCAAAGGGGTCATCATCCAGAAGCGGGCGCCGCAAGTAAACAGGATTGCGGTTCACTTTGTCCTGAGGGAAAATCATGCTGAACAATAGATTCATCAACATTGCAATAGTATGCCTGCTTGCGGGGGGCGTCAGCAGTGGTGCGGCGCAGGAGAAAGAGATAATTACCTCCGGTATTCCACTCGGTTTCGGAGCCAGAGCAGTTGCCATGGGCGGTGCGTATGTCTCCATCGGCGGTGATTACTCTGCAGCATTTTGGAATCCGGCGACGTTGCGAGATATCAGACGGGTTGAAGCGTATGGCTCACTCAGCCATCTCGCCCGCAAGAACAATTTTGCGTTATTGGATAGTACCAGCTTTTTTTCCCCGCCCGGTCGCAGCAACGAAGAGAATTTCACCAAGTTCAGCGACTTTGGCCTGGCCTATCCGGTCCCTACCATTCGAGGGAGTCTGGTGTTTTCTTTCGGGTTCAACCGAGTCAAAGCCCTGGATTCCAATTTTGATTTCAGGACGTTCAATGATACTGATGATGATCGGGTCAATCAGGCCTGGCGCGAGTTGGAGCGAGGGAGTCTGAGCGCGTGGACGCTCGCCGGCGCAGTCGACGTTTCACCAAACGTATCGTTCGGTATGGGGCTGAATTTCTGGACCGGTGGCACTGATTTTGAATCAACTTTTGTAGAAGCAGATGTTGAGAACGTTTATGTCGGCGAGTCCAATACAGGGTTTGACAACTTCACGAGGGAGCAAAGCATAGATAGCGATATATCCGGTTTCAATGTCAAATTTGGTGGGCAGTTTCGCGTGAGTGACCGATTGCGTATCGGAACAACCATTTCGACGCCCACAACATTCAAGGTTGAAGAGGACTGGTCTTTGTTTGAGGAAGTCGGATATGATGATGACTTCTTCGAAGTTCTGGCCGACACTGCCGGCATCACGGAATACAAAATCCAATCGCCCTGGACATTTGCGGCCGGTGCTTCCCTGCATTTGCTAAACTTCGTTTTCTCCGGCGATGTGGAATATAACGATTGGTC
>CAZVSL010000739.1:2631-2912 GCA_964629935.1 uncultured Calditrichaceae bacterium
TGGCAGGCACAACCCAGGCCGGCCAAAACCGACTCTTCCGCGACAACTACAGAGCCACGACTCGTGTTCGTCTGGGCGGCGAGTTTACCCTGCCGCTGACAGGACTGAGCCTGAGAGCCGGCTATTTTCGTGATCCGTCGGTGTTTCAAAATGCCAGCTCAGATGAAGACAAGCAGTTCTTGTCTGCCGGCGTCGGTTTGCTTGTAGACAAGCAAGTCAGAATGGATGCTACCTTCGTGCACGGCTTCTGGAAGAGATTCAATTCTGACATCGAAAATACT
>CAZVSL010000740.1:0-2911 GCA_964629935.1 uncultured Calditrichaceae bacterium
GATTGCTTCCTACGAAAACAGGCTCTGGCGCCAAATTGAGGAACTCCTGGCAGCGCACCCCATGTCGGCTGCCGAAATCAAGAACAAACTCCGACTGCATGTCGATGAAAGACAGCTCAGCAAAATTCTCGGGGCATCGCAGGCATTGATAACCAGGCCCGGCAAGTCGGGAGCGCGCTTGTTCGCATTGCGCCGCGAGCAGGCGACACAGGCAGAACTGTTCGGTTCAGGACAGCATAAATGAATTTGGTAGCAGGCACTTGAAGCGATTTTTTAGAAAGAAAAAGCGTATCGACTGGCGCGAGTTGGCCCGCGCTGTTGGCGACGTCCTGTCCAAAATCTGGCGTTGGCTGCTTCAGGTATGGGCGCGGCTGTCAGGTGAAGTGAGACGCCGGCGAGTGGTAGCGAAAATGCAGAAGGCAGACATCCTGCTGGCCAGCCCACGGACGCTGAGTTTGTCTCCCGTCGCGTTTGTGTATCGATTATTACTGCGCTCCCGTTACGTGCATAGCATGCTCTACATCGGCAACGGCAAAATAGTTCATACCACGACCAGGCACGGCGTGGTAGTCGCCAGATTGCCGCGCAAGATCTTTCGCGCCGACCGCTATGCCATTTTCCGCGCAAAAAACCTCGACGCCGCCCAGCGCGATCGGATTATCTTAGAAGCGCTCAAATCGAAAGATAAGCGTCTGGACCATGCAGGTCTTATCACCAATGTTCCGGCGCGCTTGCTGGGCTTGCGCAAACCACTGGTACGATGGGAAAGAAATCGGCTCTGGTGCAGCAAGCTGATCTATCGTGCTTTTCTCGCCGCCGGCGTCGAAATTGTGCCGCCGGACAAGGCTGAAAACATCACTTCCGAGGATTTGAGCCGGAGCGAGCAGTTGCGGCGGGTTTGAGGCGGGAGTTCCTACTGACGTCAGGCAGTTAGCGCAGAAAGGAAATCCAATAGATGGACAAAGTTATCGATGCCCAGATCGAGCTGGGCTCTGCACCGCTGTTTGAGAAATGGGGGCTGAGCAAAGCGAGTGATTGAGGTAGCGGCTCAGGCAAGCCGTTGAAACGGCTTTGGGGGAAGATGGCTGGTATCTGCACTAACCCCGCGCTGAAGCACGGGGTTAATGAGACTTTGGAAAGCACCCCCGTGGCTGGAAATGCGAACTTAATGGTGCGGCTACTGCTGGTTGATCGAATAGTACGATGTCAAGAAGGGGAACGTCAGCGTTTGGGACGAAGACTCTGTCGTGGTTCGGCGACTTACAGTTTTATTTTCTTACACATAATTCTCCCCGGTACATCGATTTCCATCCTCACCGCAAGTTAAGACATGTCACATTTATGCCGATTCAGAAGACGACTACTGACGGTACCATTTCAAACACAGATTGAACGGATGAGTGATAACGGCAGCAAAGGCGCTCTCCTGGGTGAGATTCTGGTCAAGGAAGGCGTGATTAACGAGGCGCAACTAAAGGACTTGGTCGCAAAACAAAAAGCAGCCAGACCGTACCTCCCTTTTGGCCAGATTTGTATCCGAGAGAATATCTTGAGCCAGCACGAGCTCAACCGTATCCTGCGTGTGTATCATAAGCGCATCAGGCTCGGCGAGCTGTTGCTCAATATGCAAATTCTAACGCCGGCGCAGCTCGAACAAGCCCTTGCCCAACAAAAAACGAAGCGCCACCCCCTGGGTCATATTCTTATCGACATGGGATTTATCAACGACCATACGTTGTGCGATGCGCTGAGTCTGCAGCTCGGTATCCCGAAAATCATGCCCTCCATTCATCTCATAGACAAAAAGCTGTTAGGCAAGTTCAACCCGGACTTTCTGTTAAAGCACAACTTCATCCCGGCGTTTAAGGAGCGCGAGGAGCTCACCGTCATCATGGCCGATCCGCTGCATGATGAGACCATCGATTTTTTGCGTCACGTGCTCAAAAGCCGCATCGTGCCCGCGATTGCGCCAGCCTCCGAGATCAGCAAGACCATCCGGCTTTATCATCAAAAAATTGAGCTCGGCCAGGACCTGGAATCGCCATTTGAAGTCAAAGATTTGATCATTGGTGAAGAGCTGCCAACCCATGATCGCGACAACATCGTCGAGATGGTTAACTACATCGTCTCAGACGCCATCCGGGACCGTGCCACTGATATTCATATCGAGCCACAGGAGAGGTTCCTGCGCATCCGCTATCGCATCGATGGCATGATGCACCATCGCACGGACCTTCCCAACCATGTTGCGGCAAAGTTCGTCAGTCGCATCAAGGCCATCTGTGGTCTCGATATCGCTGAAAAGCGCAGACATCAGGATGGCCGCATTCAGGCGCGCGTCATGAGCAAAGAATATGACTTGCGCGTTTCCACCTATGCCGTCATTTGGGGCGAGAACATCGTCATCCGCATTCAAAGCCGGCAGAGCGCCATAATCGATATCAACAAAATTGGTTTCTCGCCTGTCAATCTGAAGAAATACATGCGGATGCTGGACCACCCCTCGGGTGTCATCCTGGTTACGGGTCCGACGGGCTGTGGCAAGAGTACGACGCTGTACGCTTCCATGCAATATCTAAACAAGAGCGATCGGGTTATCGTCACGGTGGAGGATCCCGTGGAATATACCATCGATGGCGTGGTGCAGGCAAGCATCCCGGCAAAGCTCAGGACCAGCTATATGGATTACATCCGCGCCATGATGCGCCAGGACCCGGATGTGCTGATGATCGGCGAAATCCGGGATCCGCAGGCTGCTGAGGGGGTGATTCAGGCGTCGCTCACCGGCCACAAAGTGCTGAGCACGTTCCACACGGAAGATTCGGTCGGGGCGCTTTTGCGGCTCATGGATATGGGAATTGAGACATTCCTGATCTCGTCGACGCTGGTTTCGGTTGTGGCGCAGAGACTG
>CAZVSL010000741.1:0-2907 GCA_964629935.1 uncultured Calditrichaceae bacterium
GCGGCTTCAGCAATTTCCTCGCTGGTGGCCGGCGGCAGCGTGCTCATGGTATCAAACAAGCCTGTGCGGTGCCCGACAGAGATCATAAGCGCAAGTGAACTCTGATTCAATGTATTCAACAGATTATCTGCAAAAGCTTCCGCTTTCTGAGTGTCAATTTGGTGTAACGTACACATTTTCTCTCTCCTTATGGTTTATTGGTGGAACTTGTTTTTCTAATCACAGGCTTAAGATACGCAAGTCAAGAGCAGGTAACTATGTGGAGACTACGGTTTTTGTAAATCTGAGCTACTGTATTGACGGCAGGGGATTACGGTAGGAGAGAAAATGTCAATGTTTCTTCATACTGTAAGTGTCTGACCGAAAAGTATTTGGGTCATGCTTTATGTTTTTTTCGGCCAGACACCGGAGCTTGTCAGTCAACGTCTTCTTTCGGCACGGAATGAACAAAGCAGCCGTAGTTGATCGGCTCCTCCAGGCGGCAGGACCAGACGAGTTTGCCGTCGAGCACGGTCATGTCGGGGCAGCCGTCGCACATATTTTGTGAGCCGTCTTCCAGCATATCGACCGGTTGAATGAACATGATGGATTGATAATGCAGCCGCTGAAACAATCGAGCCGGATTCTTGACAATTGCGCGCAGATAGCGCTTGGCAATGGTTCGCATTTTGCTGTCGACGGTCGCAAGCAAGAGCATGGCCTTGCCGCGGCGATGCACTTTTGGCTCCGTGTAAGCCAGATAGTGGCCGTGCCGCAGATGGTGGAACATCTGCGATAGTTCCATGAAGCGCGGTCCGACATAGCCGTAGATGCGCTCCTTCGTACCAATTCTGCCGCTCAAGAGCCATTTAAATGAATCCGGCTTATGTGTACCGTTGAGATAGGCGGCGGTATCGAAATCCGGGAATCGTGCCTTCAGCAGCTCATACATGTCCGTTGACAGGATGTCCTTTTGCTTCTCACCGGCGCGGGTATACGGCACTTCTTCGAGATCGACTTTCTGGCCGCCGGCATAGTAGTCAAACCTGCCGTCCAAATCGGCAGCGCGGTAAGCAATAAAAACCATGACGTGCACTCTGTCGATATGTTGTTGCGCCCAGGCCGCCAGGTCCGGTAAGTAGTGCAGCGTGTCGGGATAAACGGTGGAGTTGAATGCACACGACAGGCCACCCACTTCATGCAGCATATCCGCGAACTGTTCTCTGAGCTCGCATAACGCCAGCTCATCTTTGCCGCGCCAGTGTGGCCGCCGTTGCTTGCTGTCGATATGGAAGGTAAAGCCTTTGGCGCCGGCAGCTTTGAGCTCGCGCAAAAGCTCCGGTGTGAGCGCAACGCCGTTGGTGTTGATCACCGGCTTGATGCCGTCCTGAGCGATAATGCGCACGATTTCCACAATATCGGGATGAATCAAAGGATCCCCGCCAGCGATAGAGATGCCATCCGTGAGTCGATACTTCTTGAAGACAGCCAGCTCTTCCTTTATTTTTTCCAGACTCTTATGACCGCGGGGGTCGTTGATGCGATAACAGCCTTCGCAGTAGATGTTGCATTTCCATGTGGGTTCCAGCCAGGAAATCGCATTGTCGGTCAGGCTCCAGGGTAAGCGGTAGTAATTATTGGGGTCAAGTTGTACGGACATAATTTCCTCCCTTATGTTATTACTTCTCATTCTTTGTAATAAAATGCAAAGAACGAGAAGTAAATCGGCCCATGCGGCTTTGCCGCGCTGGGAGTTCTAACTTTTCCAGATTTGTTTGAGTTGAGTCACTATTTGATGAGCCCGAAATGAAAGCAAATTCGGACTGGTCTGTCTTATTATTGCGTAAATTAGATGTTTTTTCTACATTGTCAAGTTCTTATCGGTTTAACCTGAACACATTGGTGAAGATCTATCGCTCAATTTAGGTTTAAGCGCGTCCTTCCGTGATTATGGCACGGTTCTGAGAGACGTGGAAGCAACGTCTAATCCACCATACAATTCTGATTGGAATCGTCTATGACAAAAGCACAAGCTATTGAAATATCACGTTTCGGTCCACCGGAAGTTTTGCGGTTGCGGAAAGAAACCATCGGTAAGCCTGAGCCGCACGAGGTCATCATTCAGGTGAAAGCAGTTGGCTTGAACTTCGCAGATATCTTCGAGCGCCTCGGTCTGTATGCCGCGGCGCCGAAAGCGCCCTTTGTACCGGGCTTTGAAGTGGCAGGCGTCGTCGAGGCAATTGGGGAGAAGGTGCGGGATTTTGAAGTCGGGCAGAAAGTGCTTGGTGTGACGCGATTTGGCGCTTACAAATCTCACATCAGGCTTGCGCAGGATTTCGTCAAGCCCATGCCGGACCATTTTTCATTTGCCGAGGCGGCCGGCTTTCCAACGACCTACCTGACTGCCTATCATGGTATGGTAACGCTTGGCCATATCAAGCCGGGGGAAGACATCCTCATTCATGCTGCGGCCGGCGGCGTGGGCACGGCTGCGGTTCAGATCGCACAGATCTTTGACGCCAGGATTTTTGCCACCTGCGGCTCGCAGGCAAAAGTAGACTTTCTTCGTAGTCTGGGCGACATGCAGCTCATCAACTACCGCGAGCAAGATTTTGAAAAGGAGATTCGCCGCCTGAATAACGGCCAGGGCGTGGATTTGATTATGGATTCCGTGGGCGGCAAGACGTTTCGTAAAGGTTACCGGCTGCTCAATCCCATGGGCCGGCTGGTCATTTTTGGGCTGGGTAGCATGATGCCCGCAGGCAGACGCCCAAACTGGCTCAAACTCGCTTATCAGTATCTGACCCTGCCGCGTTTTAATCCGTTCAAGATGATGCCGGAAAACAAGACCATTTCGGCCTTCCATCTGGCATATATGTTTCAATTTGTGGAAGAATTTCACAAAGCGATGCAGCAGCTCCTGACGTG
>CAZVSL010000742.1:0-2895 GCA_964629935.1 uncultured Calditrichaceae bacterium
TTTCTATCCAATTCCACCTGGCCGCTCAGGACACGATTGGTCAGGCCTATGCGGTCGCCGCCGCCGACAGGGTTTTCCTCACACCCTGTGGCAGCGATTAGCAGAGTGACTAACCAGCCATACCTGCAGAATGCACGAGAAATAGATATAGAATCGAGCATTTTCCCCTCTTGCCGTTTTGGATTTATACTTAATGTATGCCCTTCCCGGGAAAGGAAGGGCCGGAAATGTTCAGATCTGCTTCTCGCTGCCTATGGCACGATGTGGAGTATTCTCCTTTCACCTGTTCGCAAGAATGGCACGTCCAGATACTCCGGGCCAGGTTCAGTTAATTCGAGCCTGAGTTTCTTGCGCAAACCCTCCGGCAGGGTTTCATCTATGACAAACAAATAGGGAATGATTTCATATTCCCCGACTTGCAGATCATCAGGGTAGAGCGGCACGACCATCGTCCTTGTCTCAGGTTGCGTTTTGACAGTGTCGTAGTCACTGCGAACAAAAGTCGCCACCGTGGAAAACAGTACCTTCACTTCGCCGGTCTCAAGATTGCGAAATAGCAGGGGACCGTACCTGCCGTTGACTATCGGAGGGAAGAAGATAACAACGGAATCGCGAACAGCTTCGACTGTCACATCTACGCGAACCACGAAGTTGGTGAGGCCATTTGTGACGTGAATCTTCGACAGGGATGCCGTCTGAGGCTGAACCCGCGTTTCAACCTTTAATGTCTGTGTCATAGCGACTGGCTCACGCAGCACGCCTTCAGAGGTCATGATTCTGTCAGGCATGGTCAGCTTACCATTGCGCGTGGCGATGTTTGTTTTTCCAAGGCTAAAGTTGGCCATATAACAATACAAATTGTAACTGCCGGAACTTCCGCCGGTCGCTGAGCTGGCAAATGGCGCGGGCAGGGTTAAATCAAAATAACCGTTAGAATTTGTATGGGTAACGAGATCGAATGACTCCAGCCAGACCAGAATGCCCTCCGGAGCGTGGCTGCCGTTGAGTATCACCTGGCCCTGAATGGTGCGACCGTCCAGGGCAATATCATTCGTGCCAAAAGGGTTGTTTACACAACCAACATAAAAGAGTATCAAGAATACAGGCCATAACGATTTCATAGCATTCCCTGACTATTGTTTGAGGCAGTGACGTATTTCTTATTTCAACCTCAAACATATCGTCAGCCCGGGCAAAACTATGAATCATATTATGGAATCGTCACGGCAGGCTGAATTTCAAAAAAACCTTTGGTGCGCAAGAAGGGGATATTCAGGTAGCTCTTGCCAATTTGGCTAATTCTTGCATCGACGCCCAACTTTTGCAGCAGCGGCTGCGGCACATCCTCTTGCAGAACGTGCAGGAAGGGAACAACTTCATATTCACCCTTCTCAAGTTCAGCCAGGGCCGCGGTAATATCCCGCACCAACTCAAAAGCATGATCATTGGTTACTTTGAGGGTATCGCTGTCTTCCGCATCAGCCGGTCCCACGACAACGGTTTCGAGCACTTGAGTTTCCAGGGAATCGGTGACATTTCTGAACAACAGAGGTGTGTTGAAGCCGGAAACCTTAGAAGGAGCGACAACAAAGACAGTATCGGAATATGTGGTGTTGAGAAAGATGCGTGCTATGACCGATTCGCTTGCATTGCGGTCCTCGTCGTCGATCGTTATGGTCTCGGGTTCTATTGTCGTCTTCACGTCCAGCAATTGTGTCAGTATTATTTGCTCCACGATATTGCCCTGGCTATCAAGCGGTCCCTCACCGTAGACAAACTCACCATCGCGCACCGGCGCCGTTATGGTGCGCAGCTTGTAATTTGCCATATAGAAAAAGATGCGGAAGCTGCCGGAAACGCGGCTACCTTGGGCATTAGGACTAATTTTTGGCGGGATGGCAAACTCAAATCGGCCGCTGGCATCAGTCTCAGTTAAGATGTCAAAGCCCTCCAGCCAGACCACAGTGCCTTCCGGGCTCCGGCTGTCGAGTAGCTCAACCTGTCCTGAGATGGTGCTTTGGCGCGCCGAGATACTTGAGCCTCTAACCGGATTCTCAGTACAGCCGCTGCCGGCGAGGCAAAGCAGGAGCCACAGACCTGAAATGGCACGCGTAATATATCGTTGGATAACATGAAACATAAACAACATAAACAGTTTTGGTCTATCCTATTTGATGCGCCTAATACTGCACACCTACTGTCAGGTAAAATCGACGGTCATTAAGTGCCAGTCCTTCCAGCACAATGTCATCGTCATTCAAGAGATTGCGACCGCTGGCATTGGCAAAGAGCTTCAACCTGGAGATTTCAAATGCTTTGCTCAGATGAACATCCAGGTTCGTGCTGCTGGGTAAGGGAATCTCGTCGGTGAAGGATTGGGAGCCGGAATTACGCAAAATTCCAACCTGTTCGCCTTCATGAAACCAAAACAATTGCAGAGAATATCCCGCATGGTCGACGTTCAAAGTGAGAGAGCGCTTGGTGTCGGACTTAAAGGGAAAAGCAGATTTTTCGGACAAGAAGTATTTCGAAAATGCCGCCTCAGCCGAAATTTTCTTCTTAAAGAGATAGACCGTGGCCTTGCCTTCGAAGCCATTGATCTTGGCGTTCTTGATGTTGTCGTAAGCGGGTACCGGATCTCCGGGATTGCGAAAGAATTCGCGGAACTTGTTGTCATAGTGATTTTGAAAATACGCTCCGGAAACTTGCCAGCCGTAAATGCTGCCGTGTTCGCGTGTATCTTTACCAAGTTCAATGCCGAATTCCATGCTTCGGTTCTTTTCCGGTTCCAGGTTTGGCGCCGTTGCCTCTCTGGCGGATACATCGGCAGGAGCGGTCTGTTGGAACAATGTCGGAAACTTGGTGTTGGCGCCAAAGTTGAGATAGCTGTTCACG
>CAZVSL010000743.1:0-2895 GCA_964629935.1 uncultured Calditrichaceae bacterium
TGCGCTGGCAGGCCAAGGGTCTTGCGAGCGGCGTGTACATCTATCGTTTGCAAAGTGGAGACAGGGCGGTGGCCAGGCGTCTTGTAATCTTGCGCTAATTGTCATTCTCTGAAAAAAACTCGGAGCAGGCAGGAGGAATCTTGTTAACAAACAAATACTTGGCAGGCTGACAAGACGCCTCCTGCCTGCCCCGAGCCATTTTCGGGGAGTGATAAGAGAAACGGTGATTTGTTTGTGTAATCCTTCGATTTGTGAATAATGCAGGCTAAGTTAACTCGAACAAGCGTGAACCAAAGCAGAAAACATAACCAAGTCAGGGAGAAACAGATGGCAGAATTCATTTCGAAATCTACACGTGTACAGGCGGTGGGCCAGCCTCCGAAAACCATCGAGGAATTTATCGGGCGCGTCAACTCCAACACAGATGCACTCAGCATTGCGCGTATGAAGAGCCCGGCGGGCTGGAGTGAGCCGGCGCAGACACCGGACTTCGATGAATATACGGTGGTCTTACGGGGCGTGCTGCATGTTAAGCTCAAGGATCGTGAATTTGATGTCGCCGCCGGTCAGGCTATTTTGGTAAGTAAGGGAGAATGGGTGCAATATAGCACGCCTTCTCCGTCAGGCGCAGAATATGTTGCTGTTTGCGTGCCGGCGTTTTCACTGGAGCGGGTAAACCGGGAAAGCCAATAGCAGTTGGATGACACGGCAGCTAGAGTGGGCTGTGAACCTGGCGGCGACGCCAGATCAGTCCTGCTGCATCGAGAAAATCGTGCGTTGCGAGAGAAATCGTGTGATGATGCGTTTCTCCTCTGCAGTCACCAGGGCTTCGCGAAAGTTTGCAAAAGCCAGGTCCAGACATTTGTCGATCTCGACAATGTGTGTGAGCACTGCTTTTTCGAAGTTGGTATTTCGTACTTTGGCGTATTTCATTCTGGCGCCTTCGAGATTGGCAGAGCGGAGGTTGGCGTTGATGAGATTGGCATTCTCCAGATTGCATTTGCTAAGATTGGCATTCTTCAGGTTTACGTTAAACAGATAAGCGTTGCGCAAGTTGGCATTTTCCAGGTTCGCGTCTGCCAGGACCGCATTCTTCAGGTTGGTATTCTCCAGATTTGCGTATCTCAAGTCCGCATTCTTGAAATTGGCGTTTCGCAGGTCCGCGTTTTCCAGGTTCGCGTTTTGCAGATCGGCGTCAGTCAGGATGGCATCCCAGAAATTGGCCCTGGCCAGCCGGGCTTGCACCAGGGTCGCTGCGCTCAAATCCACATATTTGCAGTTTGCCCCCTCGAGACTCACTTCCAAAAGATTGGCGCTTTGGAACTGGGCATTTTCCAGTGTGGCGCCCCGCATGTTTGCGTAACGCAAGTTGGCCTGACGCAGGACGCTGTTACGCAGATTGGCTTTGACCAATCGGGCATTCATCAGATTGGCGCCTCTGAGATTGGCAAAGCGCAGGTTGCCGTCCGAGAGATTTATCTCTGAAAGATTTGCATTCTCAAGATTTGCCTTGAACAGATTCGCCTTCTCCAGGTTTGCCTGGCTGAAATCCGCGTGCTCAGCTTGTATGAAGGGCCAGTACACTGTCACGGCAACAAGCTTCTTCAAGTCGGCGCCGGTCAGCAGCAGAGGGCGTTCCCACAGTTTTTGATGCATCAAGTAGTTGGACAAGCTTCTGAAATTTGTGTGACCGCTGAGGCTGAAACTCTGGTTAAGAATGATGCCGGTAAAATCCCGTTCACCTTGCAACATCATCTTTACGAGTTGGTTACCATCTATTCGGATCATACCGGCTTATTTACCTGTTTTTCGATGAATCCAAGGAGCCGACCATGCTTGATGTAGGCGGTCTGGAGCTGACCTTTTATCGGCGAAATTGTTAACTCTCTTTAATAGTCACAGCTCAATAATCGGAGAATCGAAAAAAAGATAGAAACCGCCGAACGATACGAAAACCTCACGGTTTCGGCAGGCGGCCGGTCAGGTTCAACACCCAGCGCATGCACTTGTGCGCAAGATCGACCGGCTCACAGAACATCATCGGACAGCCGCCCGCAATAACCGCAATGCCACGCTCACGGCACAGGCGTACAGCTTCCCCGGAGACGCTGCCTTCGCCAAATGATCGATGCAGCCAGACGCGCGGCACACCGGTTTCCACACATGCCTGCACGACCTGCGCCGAGACGTTCGGATGCGTGGCGACCACGACGCCATCCACAGTTTTTGGAATGGCGGCAAGGTTTGCGTAGCATTGGTCTCCCTCCACTTCCTGCGCATTGGGATTGACGGCAAAAACTTCATGCCCGCTGTCCCGCAACTTTTTGTAAATGAAGTTGGCCGGCGCCGCGCCGCTGCGGGAAACCCCGGCCACCGCAATGCGCTCTTGTGCCAAAAAATCAGCTACAGTTTCTTTTAAAGTGGCCATCTTTCATCTCCATTGCTGTCAGCCGTTACTTCCTGAAAATGCAGTTTATGGATAAATGCGATGGCTTCAGCGCCATCTATTTTTCTCATGAGCGCCAGATCCGGAAGTTTGTGCGGAAGCAGGTCCTTCTGCTGCTCAGAACAGCACCAGAGCGCTGCCAGCAATAGCGCCACCGAAACTGGACTTACTTTTCGCATACCAAACTCATCATTGTTGTGAGACGATCTTCAGCAGATCGTCTTGGGTTACTTTCAACAGGTCGACCTCCGGCAATCGTTCTGTCAGCGTGCGCCAGTTGGGATCCTGTGCGAATACTTGCTTAAAAAGCGGCAACGCCTCCTGCACCATACCGAGGTTGGCGAGAGATACAGCGCGCCAGTATCTCATACCGAGATTGTTCGGGGCCAGTTGCCGCGCCTGACGATACTCACGGGCGGCCGCCTGGAGGTCATTGTGCTCCAGGGCTT
>CAZVSL010000744.1:0-2517 GCA_964629935.1 uncultured Calditrichaceae bacterium
AACAGATGAGCTCTGCCATGGCCAGGATAGAAGCTAACTTAACGATGGCCCAGGAAATGGTCAACGAGGTGAATCGGGTTGCAGACATGCTGAAGCAAGGCATGCTCAGCGAACGCGCTCGCGCAGGCAATGCCGAGGGCCCATTCAAAAAATTGGTAGATGGCCTGAACCTGGCCATCGATAATATCCTGGAACCGATCACCGAAACAGTGGCCGTATTGCAAGAGGTCGCGAACGGAAACCTGACGGCCAGCGTAACAGGCGATTACCAGGGTGATCACGCTCAGATGAAAGAGGCGTTGAACCTGACATTGGCGTCTTTGAACAATATACTCAAAGAAGTTGCCGTTACCGTAGAGCAGGTCGCAAACAGCTCCCGTGAAGTCTCGGATGCGAGTCAATCGCTATCCGAAGGCGCCACGGAACAAGCGAGCTCCATGCAGGAAACCACGGCGTCCATGGTTGAGATCGGTGGCCAGACCCGGCAAAATGCAGAGCATGCCTCGAAGGCCAAACAGCTTGCCACAGCAGCCAGTCAGACAGCGGTACAAGGCAACAAACAGATGAAGCAGATGTTACAGGCCATGGCTGAGATCAACACGGCCTCGGACAGCATCTCGAAAATCATCAAAGTGATCGATGAGATCGCCTTCCAAACCAATCTGCTGGCGCTGAATGCGGCCGTCGAAGCAGCCCGGGCTGGCGTGCATGGCAAAGGCTTTGCCGTGGTGGCCGAGGAAGTGCGCAACCTGGCGCAACGCAGCGCAAAGGCAGCCCGCGAAACCACCGAATTGATAGAAGGGTCGATAAAGAAGGTCGAAAACGGAACATCCATCGCAAACAATACGGCCAAAGCTCTGAATGAAATCGTCGAGGGTGTCGGCAAAGTCGATGATCTTATCAATGAAATCGCCAGCGCTTCCACCGAGCAGGCAGAAGGCATCGAACAGGTCAACCAAAGCCTGGCTCACATCGACAGTGTGACGCAGGCAAACACAGCCAGCGCTGAGCAGAGCGCTGCTGCAGCCGAAGAATTGTCAAACCAGGCGATGCAGCTCAAACACATGTTGAGGCGCTTTCGGCTAAATGGGCATAAAAACGCCGACGAGCACACGATATCTTCATCAAAGCATGTCACACGCGTGGACAACGAAAATGATATTGCTGCGGAAAACCCGGGTGCCGGAGCGGGAGAAAGCGCCAACGAGTTCATCGCCCTGGATGATGACGAGTTCGGCGACTTCTGATCGCGCGTGGTTTCGCGTTTGCCACGCCTCGTAAATAATTAGGCTGCAACCTCTCTACATAAACATCGTTGCTCCAAAAAATGTGCTTTACTATCTACGGATGACTTGGTATCTTAGGGTAGTATGTCATGACCGACCAATCATTTCTTAACACGAGGAGACAACATGTTTATTGCCATGAACCGTTTTCGCATAGCCCCGGGCCACGAACCGGACTTTGAAAAAATCTGGCGCGAGCGCGACTCACACCTAAAGGATGTCCCCGGATTCAGAGAATTCCATCTTTTGCGTGGACCGTCCACAGACAAGGAAACCCTGTACGCTTCTCACACCGTCTGGGAGTCACAAGCAGATTTTGAGGCGTGGACAGAGTCCGAGGCCTTTCGCAAAGCCCACGGCCAGGCGCGGGCGCCCGAGGGCACATACTTAGGTCCGCCCAATTTCGAGGGCTTCGAAGTCGTGCTCTGAAGCCGGGGACCGTCAATCCTGAGTCCCAAACCTTGCAGCAAAAATCCAAACTTCATACCTCAATATTACGGCTGAGCTGTCGAGGCCAGCACTTCGTATACTTGCGCTTGAGGAAAATCCCGGCGCCAGCAAGCCTCGCCTGACAGCTACCCCGCACCCTCGAGAATGTGGTCACCAGGCCCTATGGCTGAAGCTGCAGCAGCAAGCTTCAAGCGCAGCAGCTTCGCATTCGGAGGCGGCCTTAGACATCACTACAACGCTGGTTTGGTTGCAGTCGCTGCACGCCGGCGATCCGCGGGGCGCTCTGCACCTGTTTCCAATTTCATTTCCCGTTCATCTGCTTCGCCCAAAAAAAGTCCGGTCATACATGAGCTGTTCTCATTCGTTTCTTTCCCTTTGTAGATGACGGCGCTGACAGACCACCGCCTTGTCAGCCCGTCCCGGCTATTCTGTGCAATAAACAATTTCCAACATAATCAACACGGGAGGTAACGATGAAACGTTTCACGGTAACAGCTTTCGTTATTTGCTTCGCTGCGCTTATGATCGGCGAAAACGTTCACGCACAAAGCAAGATGGGTTTTATGGGAATCGGAGGTGGTTTGAGCTTTGTCAAGCCCGAAGACACCGATTCTTCAATTGGCTTTGGCGTCCATGCCGATCTCGGCGAGTTGGCCACGGGTCTTCATCTCTATCCAAGCATCGAGTATTTCAAGAATACGAATTCGCAGCAAACGTTCTTTGGTAATGTCGAAGCTGAGGCGTCTGTTACTTCTCTTAATGGCGACTTGCGCTATTACTT
>CAZVSL010000744.1:2527-2870 GCA_964629935.1 uncultured Calditrichaceae bacterium
GCTCGGCGGTGTGGATGTGCCGGTCTCTCCCAATATCAATCTCAACGGACAGGCCAAATTTATCCTGAGCGATAACAATGGCTTCAAAATAACAGGCGGTTTGACCTACCTGCTTGGTAAATAACTGCGAAAGGTACCTGTGCGGGCGCAGTTGTGGTTCCTCCATGAGGTGCGGAGAAAATAGTGCAGACTCCGCACCTCAACTTTTTTACTCCATAATATTCCAAAATATATCTTCCCGATCTGACTTAACCTGAATATTCCTGAAATTTGCCTGTTCTAGCCTGTATTATTCACAAATCGCCACCTCCGCCACAGGATAAATCCTGCGGCTACAAGTAAT
>CAZVSL010000745.1:0-2494 GCA_964629935.1 uncultured Calditrichaceae bacterium
TTCCCGGCGACAGCCACGCCGTGGAAGTGAGCTTCACGCCGACGAGCGAAGGCGCTAAGAACGCCTCGCTGGACATCAGCAGCGACGATCCCGATGAGAATTCTGTGTCGGTCGCTTTGTCCGGCAACGGTACGGCTCCACCCGTTCCCGATATTGCTGCCACGCCTGACTCACATAATTATGGTAGCGTTGATGTGGGCGTCACGGCCAGCCACTCGTTTGAAATTACGAACAACGGAACTGCTAATCTCGAAGTCAGCACGGTGGAATTAAGCGGCTTTGACGCCAGTGACTTCGAGATTACAAGCGGCGGCGGGCAGTTTACGCTTGAGCCGGGTGAAACTCATGATATCGCCGTCAGCTTTACGCCGGCATCCGCAGGCAGCAAGAGCGCCGCGTTGGAGCTTGCTTCCAACGACCCGGATGAAGACCCTTTTGATATTCCGCTGAGCGGAGAAGGTGTCGAAAACGAGCCAGCGGAAATAACCTGGCAGGAAACCCATAATGGCAGCTCTGAGAGCGAATCATTCGTGTCGACTGACAATTCATTGGATGCGATATCCGGGCACCTTTACCTGGCTGCTATTTCGTATCGTTCGCCTGGTGAAGTGACATCGGTTTCAGGCATGAATCTGAGCTGGTCCCGTGTTGCTTCACAGTGTGGCGGAAGGGATCAGACATCGCTGGATGTCTGGTATGCTGTGGGTGAATCCGGCGGCAGCGGTCAGGTGACGGCGAGTTTCGCCAGTGACGTCCACAGTGCGGTCATATCAGTTAACAGCTACTCCGGTGTTGACGCCTCCGGCCCCATCGGGAAGTTTGTATCCGGCAATACCAACGGCGAGGGCGGAGGTTGTTCCGGTGGCTCAGATTCCGATGCCTATTCCCTCGACCTGGAAGTTGGGTCTGATGGTTCGGTAATCTTTGGCGCCGCCGCCCTGCGTAATCGGCATCATTCGCCCGGCTCGCAATACATAGAACGGGCCGAGGTCGTGGCAGGCAGCGGCGGAGATGTCTCCACGGTGGCAGTGCAAGATAGGTCGGTCTCGGCCTCTGGTTTGTTTGTCGTGGACGGAACCTTCAATCGGGATGTGGATTGGGCGGTGATCGCATTGGCGATGCAAGCGGGTTCAAGCTCCGGTGGCGGCGCCTCGGATCCTGCCATTGCGGTGGAGCCAAACTCGAATGATTACGGGAACCTGATTGTCGACGATGCCGCTACGGAAACATTTGAGATTCGCAACGATGGCGACGTTGAGCTGACCATCACAGATCTACAACTCGAGGGTCCTGATGCTGGCAGTTTCGAGGTTGCCGATGGCAGCGCCTCCTTCGTACTTGCACCTGGAGAAAGCAAGCAGATCGAGGTGAAATTCGATCCGAATTCCACTGGCGATAAGAGCGCAACACTAGCAATTGAAACAGACCATGAATCGGTAGACGCGATCACCGTACCACTCTCAGGCACTGCCGAGCCGCCACCTGAACCAATGCTTGCTGTGGCGCCTGACTCGCATGATTTTGGCCAGGTTGTTGAGGGCGGCACGGCGTCCCATGTTTTCGAGTTGCAGAACGTTGGTTCTGCTGATCTGGAAATTAGCGGTACCACAATAGTGGGTGAGGATGCGAGCAGTTTTGCTATCATCAGCGGCGGCGGAGCCTTTACTCTCGCGCCTGATGAAAGCAGTGAGCTGGAAATCGAATTCTCGCCGAACAGTCTCGGCGACAAAGCTGCCAGTCTGCAAATTGATAGCAACGATCCCAATGCCAGCTCCCTGACGGTATTGCTCAGCGGCAGCAGTGTTGAAGCGCCGCCGGAAGGCACCGAAGTAACCTTTGTAGAGCTTCAGACCGGAAGCGCCACAAACATAAGCTCGTTAACAACGGATGGTAATCTATCTGGTGTTGCAAATGATCTGTACCTTGCAGCCATAACCTGGCGGCCGCCCGGTGATGTCCTCGATGTTTCTGGCCTGGGGCTGAATTGGACGCGGGTTCGTTTGCAGTGTGCCGGCCGTGATCAAACCGGCCTCGATATCTGGCAAGCAATAGGCACGCCTAATGCCGATGGAGTCGTCGAAGTCGCGTTTTCTCAGGAGGTTCAAAGCGCATCGATGATCGTGACCAGATACAGTAATGTGAATGCAGACAATCCCATAGGAAACCTGGTTTTTGGGAATACGAATGGCGAGGATGGCACTTGCTCCGGCGGCTCGGATAATAAATCCTATGCTTTCGATATAACCACCAGCGTGGCCGGAGGCAGGGTGTACAGCGCGGCCGCACGACGCCATAAAGACCACTCTGCCGGCACGGAATATACCGAGCGCGCCGAAGTCGAGGCCGGGAGCGGCGGCGACGTAGCCGGCGTAGCGGTTCAGGACAGGTTGGTTGAGTCGGTGGGAGATGTTGCGATCGATGGTGCAGATGAAGTTGATAGTAATCTAAATTTAATTAAAGGTGGTGGTGGCGCACTAACAAGAGAGAAAATAAT
>CAZVSL010000745.1:2504-2864 GCA_964629935.1 uncultured Calditrichaceae bacterium
TACATCAAGCATGGCGATAAGCATGAAAAAGGAAGAACTGATAGCGTCCGATGAGATTCACAATGGCAGCGCAGGCAAACGGTATGTCTTTCTGCCAACTGACGACGCTTATGTTAAATCATCCAGCCCGGGATTCAACTATGGCAAGCGGGAACGGCTGCGATTGCGCAATGGTTCCGGCGTTTATCGCAGCTTCATGAAGTTCAGTGTCTTCGGACTCGATGAGCGTGTTGAGAAGGCAACGCTTCGTCTTTATGCTCTTGATGATAGCCCTGAAGGCGGTACGCTCCACCTCGTATCGGATTTGTTTCGTGATGACGCTCGGGGCTGGAGCGAAGGTGCGCTGGTCTGGGCGAATGC
>CAZVSL010000746.1:0-2861 GCA_964629935.1 uncultured Calditrichaceae bacterium
CGTCCAGGACATCGAGATTTGTGACACTGAGAATATTGCCTTTGACTTCGAGCAACTTGACCACGGAAAGGCCGATGGGATTGGGCCGGGTAGGCGCTCGCGTGGCAAACACGCCTCGCGCTTCGGAATCCAGGAAAGGCGTCACCTGCAATTGCCAGGAGGCGACCTGATCAAAATGGTAGATGAGGATGATGTGCGAGAAGCCAGCGAGGTCAGCCAACCCTTGCTCGAATTCAGGCAATATCTCGATAGCACCAGCAGTGGCAGTTTCCCCCGTCGGTTGAATCGGCATGTCGGCACGGTCGGTGAAGGGTGAGTGAATATAGCCGATGGGTCGGTATGTGATCGTCATGGTGTGTGCCCTGTCTTGTAAGTTCAAAAATATCGTTCCTTGCCTGCTTATGCCTCATAAGCAGACACACGCAGATTCATCAATCCGGCGCGCCACAATGCCCACTTGCTCCGAGCAGTTTTCGGAGAATGACAGTTGATTTCATGGATTTATGAATAATAGTGCTTCACAAGACGGTATTTGGAAATCGCAAACAAACATATACGCCGCAGGCATTTCACAATTTAGGAATAATTCAAGCTGGGTACTCACACCTGGATTCCTGAATAACATTGCGGTGACACCTATTAAGCCTATCCCCCTATTTTTACTGAGTATCTTTTCGTAGAAATCTTTGTCTCAGCCACAACGCTGCAATCGTGATCATCAACACATATATCGGCCATTGGCCGATGATGGCATAGACGGTCACGGGCGGTGTGGCCGGCAGGTGCAACGTGGCGTTGATGTATTCCTGCGTATAGAGACCGGTTTCGCGCGAGATAGTGCGGCCGGCGGCATCGATGATTTGCGAGCTGCCGGTATTGAGGGCCCGCACGATGGGTTTGCGGTACTCCACGGTGCGCGGCCGAGCCATCTGTTTGTGCAGATGTGAAGCGTCGGACTTGCCAAACCAGCCGTCGTTGGTGGTGTTGACCATGAAATCTGCGCGCCGGTGGTCGAATTCGGAAATGAAGCCGACAATGATGTCTTCGTAGCAAATCAGCGGCAGCCAGTGCAGCCCGGCTTTGAGCCCGAACACAGGTTTTTCGGTGCCGCGCGAAAAGTGTGAAATGGTTTCAGGCAGCCATTGTCGTATTATCGGAAACGTGTCAGCAAACGGAATGTATTCTCCAAAGGCCAGCAGTTGTATCTTGCGATACTTACCGACCAGCGTGCCATCCGGTCCGATGACAAACTCCGTGTTGTAATAGGCCCGCCCTCCGTCCGCTTGCTTGTCGCTGATCTCAGCCGAGCCTGCGGCCACCATTACGCCATGTTTGCGCGCCAGTTCGGCAATAGGATCGAAAATCTCCGCATAGCGCATGATGGGAAAATGCACGGCGCCCTCCGGCCACACCAGCAGGTCGGTGCTGTCCGGATGCTCCCGAATGGCTTTGTCCGATAGGTTTACCAGTTGCCGGAATTCGCGCATGCGGGCGCTGGCATCCAGGTGCTCGCCGTAGAATTTCTCCATGGTGGTATTTGACTGCACCAGCGTGATGCCAACGGATTTCTTGTCGGCTGACGGGCTGTTATCGTATTTGTTGAGGGCGTAAACGCCGTATACCACAACGAAAACCAAAAAGGCGCAAAGGGAGATGAACAGTTTGCGCTGCTGACTGAGCAGCGCATTGCGGTTATCCCACAACCACCAGGGCGTGTGAATGAGAGTCATGGCTACAAAGCTCAGCCCCATCACGCCCCACAGATCAGCAGTCTGATATAACACCAGGGCAGAATCGAGGCCGGCGCCGAAGTACCACGGAAAGACTTGCGGATTGAGATGTTCGCAGGCTGCAAAAAGAGCAGCGATGACGAACGGATTGGATTTTTCGCCGAAGAAGCGCTCGAGGTAGCCCCAGAGTATGAAGTTGAGATTGTTGCAGACAGCAAACAGCAGCAGCACGCCAAACGCAAGCACCACGGGCAAGCCGCCATAATCGATGGCCACGATGCGTATCCATCTGAAACCGCCGAGGTTGGTAACGATTGCAAATAGCCAGTAAGCCAGCAGCTTCTGCCGCAGCGGCAGTTTTCGCATTTGCCGCAGAAAGAATGGCAGTACAAACAGGAGCGGGAGGATGTTGAAGCTTTCGAATGATAGAAAAATACAGCATCCCGCCAGTACGGGATAGAGGAAGCGTCGGAGGGAATCAGGGCTCTGTCGTCCTTGCGTTGGCTGCGGATTCAATATCTCTGTCTCCATTTTGGCGTCTATCAAATGCAGGAAAAGATAAGATTAAATCGCAGATTAGCAAGTAGAAACAAGATGTGAGCCACACTTGAACCTGAAGCATTGGCACGAATGCAACGCCGTTTTACTTCATGGGTCAGAATTTCTATTTGTTCGCCCCGGGCTTTGCTGTGGAACCATTTTGCGACAACCTGGCCGGAGTCGGGAGGTTCAGGCGGCGTTGGCTGGTTTTGTGGCGGGAAGCGAGAAGTAGAAAGTTGCGCCCTGTCCGCTATGCGACGCAACCCATATTTTGCCCCTGTAAAGCGTCACGATCTGTTTGCAAATAGCGAGGCCGCTACCCACGCCGGGATAGCGCCCGGAATGTACGCGCTCGAACATTTCAAATATCCGGTTGGCATCCTGGCTGGCCACACCGATACCGTTGTCGGCCACAGAAAAGAGATAATATCCCTCCTGCTTCCTGACGTTGATTTGGATGTGCGGCGGTGTGTCCGTGCGAAATTTAAGTGCGTTATCGATCAGGTTGACAAACAGTTCGTGCAGCAGGAAGCGATTGGCTCGGAGAGAAGGCATGGTATCAAATTCCACCATTGCATCGAGTTCTCTGAT
>CAZVSL010000747.1:0-2859 GCA_964629935.1 uncultured Calditrichaceae bacterium
GGCGATGTCGTCGGGCGCCGCACGATACGTTTGGCGGGCGACGTCATCCAGCTTGGTGGAAGCCGGCGTTGCTACAAACAGCGGACCCTTTTGCTGCTGCACGACTTCCCGCACCGCGGCATCATGCCATTCAGGAATATCGAGGTCAGTGGCCATTTTCAGAGGCTGCTGGCGTAGCGCCTGCCGTATCGCCAGAGCCAGCATTGGTGCTGTGTTGGTGAGGTCCTCACCAAGTACCAGCACTGCGTCCGACTCCTCGACTTGCTTCAGTGAAGCTGACGGCGCAGAGCCTTCTTTCAGGATTCTGAGTATGTCCTGCACCAACTCTGATTCCGTTGCGGACATGCCATTGAAAAATTTGTCGGCGCCCACATACCTCTGTAAAGCATAGTTCCCCTCCAGAGAGGCTCGCGGTGAGCCAATCCCGATTGCTCCGGCAGGATCCTTGATGAGCGACTTAAGCAGATTGAGCGCCGCTTCCTTGGTGATCTTAATCTGACTGTTGGAGCCGTCCTCGACCATCGCATGCCGAATGCGTTGCTCGCTGTTGACGAATTCATAGCCGAAGCGGCCACGGTCGCACAAAAAATAGCCATTGACTTCACCGTTGTAGCGATTCAGAATGCGGCGCAAACCGCCGTAGCGTTCGCCGGGAATGGTATTGCAGCCGAGTCCACATTGCTGACAAACAGAGGGCGCGGTTTGCAGGTCCCATTTGCGGGTGTAGTGTTGTTTCAGCGTCTTATCGGTGAACACACCCGTGGGGCACACTTCCACCAGATTGCCGCTAAATTCATTTTCCAGCACACCATCCTCATGCCGTCCGAAGTAGACGTGGTTGTGCGCGGCAAAAGCGTTCAGGTCGTCGCCATAGGCATAATCGCGATAGAAGCGCACGCAGCGGTAGCAGGTGATGCAACGGTTCATCTCATGATTGATGAACGGCCCGAGATATTGGTTGCGGAACGTACGTTTGCGGTGGCGAAAGCGCCGGTAGTTATGCCCGGTCATCACCGTCATATCCTGCAAGTGACATTCGCCGCCTTCGTCACAGATGGGGCAATCGTGCGGGTGGTTAACCATCAGCCACTCGATGACGCTAGCGCGAAATTCTACCGCTTCCGGGTCCTTAATAGAAATGCGCGTGCCTTCCGCGGCTGGCGTCATGCACGCCATAGCGATCTTGCCGTGCTTGTCGTTTTCATCCTTGAACTGCTTGACCGCACACTGGCGGCAGGCTCCGACAGAGCCCAGGGCCGGATGCCAGCAGAAATACGGCAAATCCAGACCCAATGACAAGGCGACGTCGAGTAGATTCTTGCCTTCTTTAACTTCGTATTCTTCGTTGTCTATGATGATCTTGGGCATTCGTTCTCCAGGATCTTGAATGAAATGAATGAAACCCTTTTTTTTGAAACCCTGTCAGGGTTGGACTCGGTTCAGCGATAAGGGCAGCGTTTGTCTTTGATATGCGTCTCAAAATCTTCGCGAAAATATTTGATTGCACTCTGCAGAGGCTCCACAGCGCCGGGCGCCAGGGCACAGAATGTATTGCCAGGGCCGAGCAACTTTGAATGCGAGCTCAGCATGTCGAGATCGCCTTCCTCGCCGGCGCCGTGCTCGATGGCATCGAGCACGTCTCGGACCCACGGCAGGCCGTCGCGGCACGGTGTGCACCAGCCACATGATTCCTGCGCAAAGAATTTCTGCATGTTGTGCACCATGCCAACCGGGCAGGTTTTGTCATCGAGCACAATCATGGTGCCGGTACCCAACCGGCTGCCGGCTTTTTGAATCGAACCAAAGTCCATGGGCGTATCCAGGTGCTCTTCCACCAGAAAATCTGTGGAGGCGCCGCCGGGCAGCAATCCTTTGAATTTGCGGCCGTCCTGCATGCCGCCGGCATGCTCTTCCAGAAGTTCGCGTATGGGCGTTCCCATGGGCAGCTCCCAGGCGCCGGGCTTTTTCACGTGGCCACTGGCGCCGTAAATCTTGGTGCCGCCGTCTTCTGTCAGACTCAGGCTTTGATACCACGAGGCGCCATTGTTGATGATGTGCGGTACATTGCATAGCGTCTCCACATTCTGGACAATGGTCGGTTTGCCCCAGAGTCCGCTGAGCTGCGGAAATGGCGGTTTGGCCCGCGGCGTCGCCCGTTTGCCTTCCAGGGCATTGAGCAGGCCGGTTTCTTCGCCGCACATGTAGCGACCGGCGCTCACATGGATATGCATCTCCAGACTGAATTTTGAGCCGAGGATATGCTTGCCGAGATAGCCGGCATCATAAGCCTCAGCAATGGCTTGCATCAAGCGTTTTTGCGACAGCTTGTACGCCCAGCGAATGAAGATATAAGCGACTTCCGCCTGGATGGCATACGCCGCCAGGATCATACCCTCGATGAGCTGGTGCGGATCGCCCTCCATCAACAGCCTGTCTTTAAAGGTGCCGGGCTCCATTTCATCTGCATTTGCAATCAGGTACTTGGGACGCGGCGCGTCTTCACCGAGCGGTACGAAGCCCCATTTCATGCCGGTGTTAAAACCAGCGCCGCCCCGGCCCTTCAGATTGGCTTCCTTGACCAGCTCCGTGACCTCACCGGGCTCGAATTCCTTCAGCGCTTTGCGCACTGCCTGATACCCCCCGGCCTTTTCGTATTGTTTCAGGTCGAATGGCTCCTGGCTGTCGCGGATGTTCTTAGTCAGTGGTTTTTCCATTCCCTGCCTTTCCCGATTGGTAATCGCTCAAAATCTGCTCTAATGTCTCTTCATCCAGGTCCCGGTACAGCTCTTCGTTGATCATGAGTGCGGGTGCATGGTCGCATGTGCCGAGACATGGAATGGGCAGCAGGGTAAACAGCTC
>CAZVSL010000748.1:0-412 GCA_964629935.1 uncultured Calditrichaceae bacterium
TTTCTGAATTTCCGTTATCCGTCCCAGGCGTGCGACTGCAATTCCCATGTTGCTTTCGTTGACATAGTCGTGCTTGAAAATATCGATGACTGAATCGAGCTCATGCAAAATCTGCTTGAACCATAATTCGTAAGCCTGGTGCACGATAATGAACAGCACTTCATCGTGAGCCAGCTTGCCGGTGTATTCGTGACTTTTTGCCTTCTGTGAAGAAAGCAACTGGTCAAGCTTGAGATAATCGGAGTAATACAGCGGGGGATAATTGGTCTTCATCGCGACTCTCTTTTGCATTACGCTAATCAAATTGCAAAAAAAAGTCAAGGATATTCAGCAACCATGCAAGGTGTCGTGGGGATAAAAAAAATCCCCTGCACCAACCTTCAATGGCGGATGCAGGGGATTGTGGCTTCTG
>CAZVSL010000748.1:422-2854 GCA_964629935.1 uncultured Calditrichaceae bacterium
TTTCCGGTACCAGTGCGTTCAGGGCTACCGGTGTGTCCAGAACCGTGAAACTGGTTGAGGTCTCGGAGGTGTTTCCTGTATCTCCGTCCTCAACGCGCACCGTGAGGGCGTAATGACCATTTTGAAAATGCTCTATGGGCAGCTTGATGCTATGTGCAGAAGTTGCACCGGGCTTATTGTGCTTGCGCTTCAAATGCGCCATCGTGCTGCCATCTTCTCTCTTGATGATGAAGTGCGCAACATAGTTGTTTTTGCTACATGTCTCCGACTGTAGCAGATTATAGACCTCGAAATAGACGTAAATATCTGTCAAACCGTGGGCGAATAGGCGAACGGCATTGGGCTCGATATAGCGCTGGTTTTTGACGTACGGTGCACCCTCTGGCGCCGGCTCTATTTTCTGGCTGAGCTGCAGGTCGCTAATAACGAGTTCGTTCGCGCTGAAATCGCTGGCAATCACGGATTGCGTAATGGTCGTGGTTCTAAGCGTTTCCAGGTCCCGCAAGGTGGATTTGACGACATAATCACCCGGGTCAATCGTGAAAGCGATCAGCGAGATCCGGGCTTTCTTGCCGGATATCGTCTCCGTAAAGGTATCCACCTGAAAGACGTCGACGGAACTGTGGCTTTCAACTGTCTCTCCCTGACTATTCTGCAGCTCGAACTCCAGGTTATATCCAGCTTCGAATTTGTTGCCGTTCTTGTAAAACTGGAGGTCTTTATGGCCGATTTGAATATAGAATTCAACGTAAGTCTTATTGTCCAGCCCCTGAAAGCTTGCATGGTCAATGTAGTATACAGGCCCATCTCCAGTTGACTGAATGGGTGCTGAGAATGAGCTCTTCCTGGCTGTTGTCATGGATACCGAAAGAGCTATGATTGCGAAGACTGTCAGGTTGCGCCAAAGTCCGTTCATGGTCGTCTCCAGGAAGTTTCACTGGTCTAAAGAATCGTGACGATCTTTATTTGCTTAGAGGGACATTGTTGTTAATAATCCCTGACAAATGTATCGTTAACCTGGACGGTAATCTTGATTATTTCTTTTGCAATTTGGAAATTTTTCTATTCTGTAAAAGCAGGATGGCACAGCAGCGATGTGATTGGGAAACAAATTATTCAGACCTGAATCGAGCGATTCTCTTGTGCGGGGTGGTTCGGTGTTCAAGCTTCAGCTTGCCCGGGCGGCGGGAATTGCACGCTAAAGCGTGAACACCCTTCATACAACCCATTGGTGAAGATTTCCTTGCATGAATCGCTCAATTTGGGTCAGATATTCTGATCCTGGCGTCGACAGCCACGCATTTGTCTGACTCCGGAAACAGCATGAACGGGTTTAGGTCCAATTCCAGAATCTGCGGCAGGTCGATTGCCATTTGCGATAAACGCAGCAGCGTTTCCTTTACGGCGTCGAGCGATACCGGTTTTTCGCCGCGGATGCCGGCCAGAATCGGATAACCTTTTACCTCCCGTATCATGTGCTCGATGTCGAGATCCGTTGCCGGCGTGAGACGAAAGCTGACATCTTTAAGCACTTCGACGTAAATGCCGCCCAGGCCAAACACTATGAGCGTGCCAAAGTGACCAGCCTTGTTCAGCCCCATAATGACTTCTCTGCCGCCTCCTATCATTTTTTGTATCATAAATCGATTTTCTGCCCCGGCGAGGTCATGCTTTTTCAGCGCGGCTTGTACTGTCTCATACGCTTCACGCAGTTGTGCTTCGGTTTGCAGGTTCAGTTTGACGCCGCCTACCTCAGACTTATGTACAACTGACTCTGATGCTACTTTTAGCGCAACAGGATAACCCAGCTTTTCCCCGCCGCGCCGGATCTCGTCCCAGGTCATGCAAATCCGGGAAGGCGCAAATGGAATCCCGTATGCCTGCAAAAGCTGCAAGGTCTGTTCAGGCGACAGGTGGGCACGCCCGGAATCGATGGCTGCCCGCATCACCGCGGTCGCTTCGTCTGTATCGACCTGTCTGGTTTGCACGCTACCTGCGCCTTGCTTGCGCCAGTTGCTGTAGCTCACCATGGCTGACAGGGTGCGGGCCGCAGATTCCGGAAAGGGAAACGCCGGAATGCGCTGGCGGTGCAGCTCCTCGATGCCTCTGGCAACCCCTTTTACACCCATGAAGCACCCCAATACCGGCTTGTCAAATTCCTGGGCTGCTTCCGCGATTTTGAGTGCCACGTGAGTTGGATTGGTGATTACCGGCGCCACAAAAATAGCGATGGCGGCATCCACGCGTTCGTCCAGCAAAGTTTTTCGCAGGGCAAATTGGAAGTCCTCCGGCCGGGCGCCGGCCAGCAGGTCTACGGGGTTTTCTACGCTGGCATCGGGATTCAAGTGTGCCCGTAAGTTCTTCTTGGTTTCTTGCGAAAGTTGGACTACTTCCAGGCCGCCGCTTTCACACGCATCTGCGGCCATGATCCC
>CAZVSL010000749.1:0-2848 GCA_964629935.1 uncultured Calditrichaceae bacterium
CCTTCATACAACCCATTGGTGAAGATTTCCTTGCATGAATCGCTCAAAATTTGGGTTTAAGAAACTCTATCAAGTTGTCATTCCGGCATGTTGTAAGCCGGAATCCATGTGCCGCCACGTAGAAGATTCCCGCTTACAACATGCGGGGATGCCGGGAAAGCGTGAGTTTCCGGATGGACACTAAATTAAATAGAGATACAAATTATCCGTTCGGCATATTCCTCGGTTTACAAGCGAGTTTTTGGAATTTGGGTTTGAGATAGTGGACTTTTATGCAGAGAAACGGCGAGGCAGCTCTCCCACGCAAGATACCCAAAAAAAGTAAGCCGCTTCTATCGTCCTGATGGAAGCGGCTTAAGCGGAGTCATCCAACCGGGTGTCCTTTCCCTTTTGAGACATCGCTGTCTCTGCAAATTATGATCGGACACATGCTCGTGATCTTGACTTTTATGTTCAACTTGTCATAAATTCCATCTTTATCCGGCAAACGAGGACTCCGAATTGGAAAAAAGCAAGATTCTAAACATCGCGGCCTATAAATTTGTTGACCTGCCGAAGGCCCGGCTCTCGAGTTTACGTTCTGAGTTGAAACAAACCTGTGTGCCACGCAAAATCAAAGGCACCATACTGCTGAGCCGCGAGGGCATCAATCTGTTTCTGGCTGGCAGGGAAAAGAGTGTACGCGACTTTTGGCGCCATCTGCTGAGCTATGACTGGTTTTCAGATATGACCTTCAAAGCGAGCTGGAGCGATGGCGTGCCTTTCAAACGTCTCGTGGTCAAAGTCAAGCAAGAGATAATCAGCATGGGATGCCCGGAAATCGAACCTGCGCGGGCGGGCGGGCCGCATATCGCGGCGCCGGAGCTGAAAAAATGGCTCGATCAAAAACGCGATTTCCTGCTGCTCGATACGCGCAATGATTACGAATTTGCGCTCGGCTCGTTTGAGCGCGCCAGCCAGCTCGATATCGCGTCTTTCAGAGAATTTCCGGAAGCAGCCGGCAAACTACCTGCCGCGGTAAAAGACAGGCCTGTGGTGATGTTCTGCACGGGCGGCATTCGCTGTGAGAAAGCAGCGCCGTTGCTGCTCCAGCGCGGTTTCAATCATGTGTATCAATTGCAGGGAGGCATCCTGGGATACTTCGAAGAGGTCGGCGGCGACCACTTTCGCGGAGAATGCTTTGTCTTTGATGACAGAATCGCACTGGACGAGAAATTACACCAGACCGGCAGCATCTTGTGCGAGCGCTGCCAGATGCCTCTGACCACGCAACAGCAGCACTCACCACAATATAAACCCGGGCAACATTGTCCTTACTGTCTCGGCCAAAACCCGAACGCCGCATCATCTCCTCAAAGAGAGATGTAAACGCTCGTACGCCTCTCATAAATTAGCCTGCTGCCACGTATTTCAAGCCTATCTTATCTTCCAGCTCCGTCAGATAGTTATGATACGCCTGCTGCATCTTTGGGCCTTGCAGCATTTCCTTTATGTCCCCCTCTACCTCTTCCAGAGGCTGCGTGTACGGCTTGCGCTCGATAACTTTGAGAATGTGATAGCCATACGCTGTTTCTACAGTGTCGATACTATCCGGCGGCAGGGTGAAGGCCGCTTCAGCAAAAGTTGGCTCGAGATCAGCGCGTTCAAAATCGACGTAAAGCCCGCCCTTGCTTTTTGAACCTTCATCTTCGGAGTATTTTCGCGCCAGCTCAGCGAAATCTTCACCGGCACGCGCCCGCGCCAGAATCTCTGCCATCTGGGCGCGAATCTCCGCCCCGGCAGAGTCGTTTTGGTCCTCAGTAGTCAACAAAATATGGCGGAAAGTCACGGCTTTCCCTTGCTCGTATACCTGTTCTACCTCCGCCTCCGTCACTGCGTACTGGTCCGCCAGCAGACTTTCTACATACTTTTCTATCATAAGATTTTTGCGCAGCTCTTCCTTGACATTCTCAACCTCGATACCGAATCCCTGCATCTGCGTCGTAAACGCTTCCTCGCTGGTTCGCCCGGCGAATTGATCCAGGTAGCGACTTTGGACTTCAGATTCGGTCAAGGTGATGTCGGCGTCTTCGGCAAGTTGCAGCAGATGCTTGCGCAGCGCGTATGCTTCCGCACGTTCCCTGATGGTCGCTCTCAATTCGTTTGGACTCTCATAGCGAAGCTGTTGTAATCTCTGCCCATCCGTAGCAAACATCGAATGCAGCAACTCCGCCCAGCGCACGCTGAAATCATCGGTGCGTACCAGGACTTTGTTGGAATCGGGGTGCAGCGCCTCATATTTCAGTGTAAGCTGCTTTGCCAGTTTGTAAAGCTCAGAGTCCTTCTCTATTTTTGGCTCGGACGTACAAGCATACAGAAGCAGACAAGTCATTAATAGAACCATCGTTCTATTCATTCAGCCCTCCCGGAATAGTTGGAATTTGGTCTTGCAAGAATTACTTCTGCCGAATATATGGAACTATTGTGAATCATTCAATTTTAAAGTTTGTCTAAAGCTAAAAAATTTACTATATTGGCAGGTTTTGCTGTTGGCTATTGCCATTGTGGCAGGGCCTGCGTTTGTTCTTAAATTTTCATGTTCGGAGTAAAGCTGTGCCAAAAGAGACAATTCGGAATATTGCCATAATCGCGCATGTCGATCATGGCAAAACCACACTCGTAGACGGGCTGCTGCGACAAAGCGGGACGTTTCGGGAAAACCAGCAGGTCGAAGAGCGTATCATGGATTCCATGGACCTGGAGCGCGAGCGTGGCATTACAATCATGGCCAAAAACACGACCGTTCTGTTTGACGGCGTCAAGATAAATATCGTAGACACGCCCGGCCACGCTGACTTTGGCGGCGAGG
>CAZVSL010000750.1:0-2845 GCA_964629935.1 uncultured Calditrichaceae bacterium
CTTTTTTTACTAGCCAGGCCTTGGTACTATAATAGAATGCCGAGTTATTTATTCACACCCCCCTTTAGGCTGTTACGACACGCTGAAGCGGGAACACCGACCGTACCCTCTAAAAGTCAGAATTTCGATTTTGAGCGTAAAATGCCGGTTTGTGAATAATCAAGGTTGGTTTTTCACGACACAACTCTAATTTGAATAATTCATAATTCACAAAATTGCGAACTACACAAGAATGTCCAAATCCATGTGTCACTCAGAAGGCATCTTGTTAACAAACAGATACTTAGCAGGCAGGCAAGACTCCTCCTGCCTGCCCCGAGCCGTTTTCGGGGAGTGGCAGAAGAGATTTTGATTTGTTTGTGTAATCCTTAGATTTGTGAATAGTTCAGGCTAACATTCTTTATTACCTTTTTAAGGAGATGCTTATGGGCAAAGGAGACAAACGCACCAAGCGTGGCAAGATCTGGCGAGGGACGACAGGCAAGACAAGACCGAAGAAGCGTAAATCAAAGAAGCAGAAGAAGAAAGGCTCATAACCGCAGCTTACAGAAAATATGTCATGCCATGGACGGCTGACTGATTTTCGCTGGCCAATGAGCTCCCTAAATCAAGAAGCAAATGAATTATCAGAAAATTCTTGAAGAAATCAGGCAGGAAACGCACCCGCTTATCAGTAAAGGTACTGTGGCCAGCTACATCCCGAAACTAGGTGAGGTAAAGCAAGACAAATTCGGTCTGGCAGTTCAGACACTCGACGGTCAGCTTTTTACGGTCGGCGATGCTGATGAGCCGTTTTCCATTCAAAGTATCTCAAAAGTCTTTACATTGACTCTGGCATTTGGCTATATCGGCGATACTATCTGGCAGCGCCTGGACCGGGAGCCATCCGGCACACCGTTCAATTCGCTGGTGCAGCTTGAATATGAAAATGGCATTCCGCGCAATCCATTCATCAATGCCGGTGCGCTGGTGGTCGCAGATATCATCCTGTCTCACGCTGACAAGCCCCGCGAGACGCTGTTATCGTTTGTCAAAGAGCAAGCAAACAATCCAAAGCTCTCTGATGATCCGGACGTGGCGTCATCCGAAAAGACCAGCGCGTTTCGCAACGCAGCCCTGGCTAATCTGCTCAAGAGCTTTTCCAATCTGGAAAACGACGTCAACGAGATTCTGGATTACTACTTCTTTCAATGTTCTTTGTCGATGACTTGTGTGGAATTGGCGCGCAGCTTTCTATATTTATCAAATCACGGTGTCTGCCCCTGGACAGATCGGCGGATCATGACCAAAAGCCAATCCAAGCGTATGAATGCGCTCATGCTAACTTGCGGCACCTATGATGCCGTGGGGGACTTTGCCTATCGCGTCGGACTGCCGGGTAAAAGTGGTGTGGGCGGCGGCATTGTTGCTATCATTCCTGACTTGCTCTCGGTTGCAGTCTGGTCACCGGGGTTGAACAAGAAGGGCAATTCACTGGCTGGTACGAAAGCGCTGGAGCTGTTTACGACCAAAACCGGCAGATCGATTTTTTAGAATGCATGGACCATTGAATTTACCGCAAAGAACACCAAGGACCACAAAGAATCACAAAACTAACAGCTTAACTTGCCCGAATAGAATAGTTGATGCAATAGGGAGAGGAGAACACGTTGGATGTTCAGCTTACAGGCTGTCAAGACACGCTGAAGCAGGCATACCACCTGGCCTCCAAAATTTTCTTTCACCTTTGTGAACCTTCGGGTGTCTTTGTGACTTTGTGGTGATACCTTGTTCAGGTTAGCTTTATGACCTCATCACTTCAAATCGTTGCTAAAACGCTATACGGACTGGAAGCAGTGCTGGCCGATGAAATCACAGCGCTTGGCGGCCAGGAGATATCTTTGCAAAACCGCGCCGTCTCTTTCGTAGGTGACCGGCGATTGCTATATGCAGCGAATCTCAAGCTGCGCACGGCCTTGCGTGTGCTGCGCCCCATTCTCACGTTTACGGCCACAAATGACGACCAACTGTATCGCAAGATTCAGGAAGTTGATTGGGCTGCTTATCTCTCCCCTGCCGACACTCTGGCTGTGGACTGTTTTGCCAGCTCTCAACACTTTCAGCATTCAAAATTTGTGGCTTTGCGCATCAAGGATGCCATCGTCGACCAATTTCGGGAGCGCCAGGGCGTGAGACCATCCGTGGATGTGGTGTCACCCACACTACGACTCAATGCGCACGTTTCACATGATCAGTGCACCATCGCTCTCGATTCTTCCGGAGATTCGCTGCACAAGCGTGGCTATCGCCTGGACAAGACACAAGCACCTTTGAATGAGGTTCTGGCTGCGGGCATGGTACTTTTGTCAGGCTGGGATCGAAAAAGCCCTTTTGTGGATCCCATGTGCGGTTCTGGCACCATAGCAATTGAAGCTGCCATGCTGGCACAGAATCGGGCGCCGGGATTGTGTCGCGACAACTTCGGATTGATGCGTTGGCGCGACTTTGATGAGGTTCTGTGGCAAGCGGTCAAGCAGTCTGCTCAGGCGCAAAACCAGGATACAAAGGGCGAAATTGTCGCCTCTGACCGCTCGGAAAAAGCTGTGCGCATAGCGCGGGAAAACGCCGCGCGCGCAGGCGTGGCAGATGCGATTCACTTTTCCGCCAGCCCTTTTGACCGCCTGGCGGTAGCGGCTGGCAATGGTACCCTAATCACGAATCCGCCGTATGGCGAACGTATGCAGAGAAGCGATTTGCTCGCTCTTTATAAGGCCCTCGGCGACCATCTGAAACAAAGTTATACAGGATTCGATGCCTGGATTCTGAGCGGCAACAAGCAAGCCCTCAAGCATATCGGACTGCGGCC
>CAZVSL010000751.1:0-2841 GCA_964629935.1 uncultured Calditrichaceae bacterium
TATGCTGAGTTACGAAGTATTTATGGGCCTGTCCCTGATGGGCGTGGTTGCTATGACCGGTTCGTTCAGCCTGACGGATATCGTCAATGCGCAGCAAGGCATGTGGCACGTCATTCCGCAATTTCTGGGATTCGTCGTGTTCTTTGTCGCCATCATCGCAGAAACGCATCGGCTGCCGTTTGACATTCCGGAGGCGGAAAGCGAGATCATCGCCGGCTACCATTCTGAGTATTCAGGCATGAAGTTCGGGATGTTTTTTGTCGGTGAGTACATCGCCGTCACGTTGGCATCGGCGCTCATCGTAGTTCTGTTTTTCGGCGGCTGGCATGGACCGTGGCTGCCGCCATTTGTCTGGTTCATGTTGAAGACTTTCTTCTTTATGTGCTTTTTCGTGCTGCTGCGGGCCACGCTGCCGCGGCCGCGCTATGACCAGCTCATGGATTACGGCTGGAAAATCATGTTGCCGTTGTCTTTGCTTAATCTTGTAGTTACAGGTGCGTTTGTAGTGGCGGGGTAGGCGACTGGGGTCTGTTATGGCAACATAACGCAGAGCGGCACATCTGCAACGAGATGAAATGATAGAATTAGGATTGCCGGCCTCTCGTTCCAACGCTTTCCGTTTGGAATGCAGGCCGGGACGCTTTGCGTCCGCCGTTTGCCGAGGAGCAATAACCTCGCAAAGAATATGACATTCTCCAGATAGGAGGTTTTGAGTGTTCAGCATTTTAAGAAGTCTTTGGATCGTTTTCAAGCACGCATTTCATCGCCGTGTGACAGTGCAGTATCCGGATGAGAAACCGGAGTTGTCGCCGCGATATCGTGGCCGCATCATACTGTCGCGCGATCCGGATGGGGGTGAGCGCTGCGTTGGTTGCTATTTGTGTTCAGCGGCCTGTCCGGTGGATTGCATCGCTTTGCAGGCGACGGAAGATGAACACGGACGCCGTTATCCCGAATTTTTCCGCATCAATTTTTCGCGCTGCATTTATTGTGGTTACTGCGAGGAAGCGTGCCCGACGTATGCTATCCAGTTGATACCGGACTTTGAGATGTCTGAATACAGCCGCCCCAACATGGTCTATGAAAAGGAAGACCTGTTGATCGAGGGTGAAGGCAAGTACCACGGCTATCATTATTACAAAGTTGCCGGGCTCGCCATTTTTGGCAAGGACAAGGGCGAGGCGGAAAACGAGCAGCCGCCAATTGATGTAAAGAGCTTGCTGCCGTGAAGAACGCTGCAAAACCCGGGGCTGGCCAAAAAGTCAGAAAGGTAGCGGGACGTCACGCTGGGCCCTTCGACAGGGCCTGTCCTGATCCTGTCGAAGGCTCGGGATGACCGGGGAATTGATTTTTTGGACAGCTCCCGGGTTAGAGAAGGTTGGAAACCACCAGAAAGGAGAATAACCGTGAAACGCATATTCAGGATTTTTCCCGTCTTTATCCTGATGGTATCGTTTGCATGCACCCAGCAGGATAAGGAACAACTTGAAGCGGATGTGATGGCAGTGAGAAACAATTTGGATGGACTCACAGCCCGGGCTAATGAGGAGAATCTCGAGGGCATGCTGACTTATTATGCAAAAGATGCAGAAGTCATTAAACCCGATGGCGAGACCATCCGGGGAACAGAGACCATTCAGGCCTGGCTGCAAGATGTCTTTCAACAATATGAAGTAAATATAGACAACACGTCCAAGGCTGTAGTTGTGCAGGGCGACAAAGCCTACGACCGCGGCGTGTACACCTGGGACTTGACGCCAACTGCGGGCGGGGAGAAGATCGAAAGGAAAGGCTGGTACCTTTATATCTGGGAGCGTCAGCCTGACCAGACCTGGCAGCTCGTCAAACAGAGCTGGACTGCTGAACCCATCAAACAGGAGGAAGAGCACTCGTGAGTTCTGAAACCAAAGCCAGCACCAGGGCGCATCAGGATAGCAAGAAAGGTCGGGGTGGACGATGAGTCTTGCGTTCTATATTTCCGGTGCGGTTGCCATCGTTGCAACACTAATGGTCATTACGCGACTTAATGCCATACATGCGCTGCTCTATCTTATCGTATCACTCCTGGCAGTTGCTGTTGCTTTCTTCACTTTGGGCGCGCCCTTTGTCGCGGCGCTGGAGGTGATCATCTATGCTGGCGCCATCATGGTTCTGTTCATTTTCGTGATCATGATGCTTAACCTGGGGCAGGCCGCTACAAAGCAGGAAAGTCAATGGCTTTCACCGGGCATGTGGGTGGGACCGGCGATTCTGGCGCTTATTCTGGGAATCGAGCTTGTTTACCTGTTTTCCGCAGGAGAGCTGGGTACGAATGGCAGAGACCTCGTTTCCGTGAAGGCCGTATCTCCTCAGGAAGTCGGTGCAAGTTTGTTTAGCACCTATCTCCTGGGCGCCGAGCTGGCAGGCATGCTTTTGCTCGCGGGATTGGTAGGCGCTTTTCATCTGGGCCGGAAGATGAGTGATGAATGACTGCTTTGGGATTTGGTATTCGCAATTCGCAAATTATAAGTTCTTGAATTCATCCGCCGCCTCGGTTTTTTTACGATTTGTGGTTTTGGAACTACGATTTCAAATCGCGCCTTCTTTGCTTCGAAAAAACAATAGCTCGTATCAAATGTATGTTAAGAATACACAATGACCGGTATACCGATTGAACATGGCATGCTGCTGGCGGGTACGCTGTTTGCCCTCGGCATGATTGGGTTACTTGTACGGCGCAACATCATTTTCATGTTGCTATCCATCGAGATTATGTTGAATGCAGCGGGTTTCGCGTTCGTACTCGCAGGTGCGCGCTGGGGCCAGCCGGACGGCCAGGTGATGTTCATCTTCATCCTGGCC
>CAZVSL010000752.1:0-2801 GCA_964629935.1 uncultured Calditrichaceae bacterium
GCTACCAGCGCCAGACCCACCCCAATTCCGACGAGAATCCACGGCAGTGATTTCTCGAGCACGCCCTCGATGACGATTTTCATCAGCGTGGCCTGCGGCGCCGGCAACTCATCGGTGCCAAATCCGAATGCGCCATCCAGCAACATCACTGCCAGGCAGACAAACGTCGCTGAGGTGAGCACACCGGCCAATTCGCCGATCTGCTGCCGTCGCGGCGTCGCACCCAGGATGAAACCCGTTTTCAGGTCCTGAGAGGTATCACCGGCGATAGAAGCGGCAATGGCCACCACACAACCAACGGTCAATGCCGCAGCCATACCAACCTGGTCGGTCCAGCCAAAGACGAGAAATATGGCGGAGGTACCGAGCAACGTGGCGATGGTCATGCCGCTGGTAGGGTTCGAAGTCACGCCAACCAGGCCGACAATGCGCGAGGAGACTGTGACAAAGAAAAATGCAAAAATGACAACCATTAAAGCCCCGATGAGCCGAATGGCGAAATTATCCAGGTGGCCAAAAACGTGCGGCACCAAAGCCATGGCCAGGGCAATAATAGCAGCGCCAATACCGACGACAGAAAGCGGCAGATCATGAGCCGTTCTGGGCACAGCAGCGGCCTCAGATTCACTCAGTCTGGCCCGGATTTGCCGCGCCCCAACTTTGAAGCTCTCTATCATGGTTGGGATACTGCGAATTAACGTGATCAGTCCGCCGGTTGCCACCGCACCCGCACCGATGTAGCGCACGTAGCGGGTCCAGATCAGGTTCGGGCTCATCTCTGCGATGGTACGAACCGTCTCCGGATACAGCGGCTCGATGCGGCCCTCGCCCCAATAGGCAATCGCGGGAATAATGACCAGCCAGGACAGCAGCGCCCCGCTAACCATGACCGTGCTGATGCTCGGCCCCAGGATGTAGCCAACGCCAAAAAGCGCGGCCGAAATGTCGATACCGATTTGGCCTTTTTTCAGAAACGGCACGTTGAAATGCACATCATCACGGATCACCCGAATCCAGCCCGTCAAAAATTTCAAAAATGCGCCCGCGCCGAGGCCCAGAAAGACGTTCTTGGCGCGACTGCCGCCAACTTCACTGGCCACCAGCACTTCGGCACAGGCCGTGCCTTCCGGATAGGGCAGATGGCCGTGTTCGCCCTCGATGAGAAACTTGCGCAGGGGAACCATGAACAAAATGCCAAGACAGCCACCGAACATGGCCAGCGTGGTCATCTGCAACAGAGTAGGGTCCATCTCCCAGAGAAACAGCGCCGGCAGGGTAAAAATGACACCGCTGGCCACAGAGCTGGAGGCCGAGCCTATAGTCTGCGAAAGATTTGCCTCCAGGAGAGTGCCACGCTGCCCCATCGCCTGTAGCGCTTTGAACAGTGCGACGGTCATCACCGCAACCGGAATCGAGGTGGAAATCGTCAAACCAACACGCAATCCGAGATAGGCATTGGCCGCTCCGAACAGAATTCCAAAAAAGATGCCGGCAGCAATGGATTTGATAGAAAACTCCAACGGACTTTCTGAAGCAGGCACGTATGGCTCGTACGTCTCGCCTTCAGGGATCGGCTCATACGCTTTCTGGCTCAACCCTTCCTTCGGTGTCATAAGATTCTCTTTCCTGGTCTTCTTGGTGGGGTGTCATGAATTGAGTGGAAGTATAAAGCTTACGTCAGAAAAATGCAAGAAAATTCCCGCGCTCAAAGCGCACAGCCAGCTCGCGCAAAGATACACTGAGGCAATGCCTGAGCAGTCAAATCTTGACATGTCTTTGGGAAAGATACATCTACTGATCGATATGGATCTCCATCGTGATCGATTTCCGGCCAACCGGTAGCCTGACGAGGCATTGTTTTCCTATCAACTGCAAGAATTCGGCAAAATTTTCACCTCTGCGCCGAGCGAATTGATAACATCGAGACGCTTGTGAAAACTATCTAAGTAATAATAAGACAATAGTATAAAGCTGTGAACAAAACTTAATTTTTCGTTATGTGCCTTTGGTTTATATATTGCTTAAAGAAGAGTTGAGACTTATGATTTAACTCATTTTGTAGTGAGGTTCAGGATGATGGCTGTAACGACCACCAAGACGGTGACCACCCACGAATGCAAAACCTATCGCGACGGAGACTGGCTGGTCTTCTATTGTACCACCTGCAAGGATTACGAGAAACGACTGAACTTTAAAACTGGCGAGGTCGTCATTCGGCACGCACTGAAAAACGGACAAAAATAGAGCGCCCGGGAATCAGTGATGTCTCTGCTGGTGCGGTGTGGCTATAAGTGGGCAAGATTTACATAGACCGGGACGTCTCTCGGCGGCCTCCTTCGTTGCAAGAAATGCCTGAAGGGCAAGTCCCGGTCCTTTGTGTTTCCCTACACATGAGCATCATTATTCCATAGGCTGACCGACAAACGTATGGAATTCAAGCTTGCGCAAGTGCTGGCTGAGCATAGCATACCCGAACAGCAAGGCGAGCAGGCAAGACAGCACATAGCCATAGCCCCAATACACATACCCCAATTGCACAGTTGCGAGGGTCAGCCCCGCATTTAAACCTGCAAACAAACCCGCCACCACAATTAGCGGCGCTCTGACATCAAAATACATCAGGTACACCATGACTGTCAGGAGCAGCATCTGCAGGAATACGGCAAGCAGCGTTTTTTCGAGTACGATCGCTGTCACCGGCGGCATCCCCAGGAATGCGGCTATCTCATCAGAAAAAAGCAGACATAAAAGCGTTACCGTACCTTGCACCTTGATCAAACCTGCCAGGCTTTCCTTGACCG
>CAZVSL010000753.1:0-2783 GCA_964629935.1 uncultured Calditrichaceae bacterium
GATTTACTTCTCATTCTTTGCATTTTATTGCAAAGAATGAGAAGTAATAACATAAGGCAAGCCAGATGAAATTCGACCTTCCACCGCATCAGAAAAATGAAAACGGCGAGACCCGAAAAATCGGATTTGAAATCGAATTTGCGGGCGTGGAAATTGAGCAGGTGGCGAAGTTTATCGCCACCACCTTTGGGGGCGAGCACGTGCGGGAGAGCCGCTTTTTCCACAAAGTCACGGATACCGCCATTGGCGATTTTAAGGTCGAGATGGACGCCGCCATTCTCAAAGACAAGTTGTATGAAAAATATCTCAAGAAGCTCGGCATCGATCTGGGCGGCTTGCTGGAGTCTGTGGGACTGGAGGATGCACTTGCAAAAATCGCCTCTACGGTTGTGCCATTTGAGCTTGCCATACCGCCGATCCCGCTCACCGAGCTGCATGAAGTGGAAAAAATCCGCGCCGGATTGCAGAAAAGCAAGGCCCGCGGCACCGAAGCCTCGCTCGTCTATGCCTTTGGTCTGCACATCAATCCGGAAACGCCGGCAAGGGATGTGCAAACGCTGTTGAATTTCATGCGCGCTTTTCTGTTATTGTACATCTGGATCTTCAAGAAATCAGAGATCGACCTGTCCCGCAGATTAACGCCGTTTATTGACGAATTCCCCGAAGACTATGTGCGCCTGATATTGGAGCCAGCGTATGCACCTGACTTTGAAAAACTGGTCGCAGATTACCTGGAACACAACCCGACGCGCAACCGCCCGCTGGATATGTTGCCTCTGTTTGCCGACATCGACGAAAGCATCATGGAGCGGCTGGAATGGGAAATCGTCCGTCCCAGACCAACATTTCACTATCGCCTGCCAAACTGCCTGGTCGACGATCCGGAATGGCAAATCTCAAGCGAGTGGAATTACTGGGTAGAGGTGGAAAGGCTGGCCGATGCGCCGGATGCCATAAGCGAACTAAGCGCAGAATATCTGACAACCCTGGACGCAACTTTCCTGTCGTTCAAGAACAAATGGTTTGAAAAGATCGACGCATGGCTGCAAAATCAAGACCGCTCATAGGCATAACCGGACCCGACAGAGGCGGCGCTGTCGCCTGGTATTTGACTCGCATGGCAGTATGGCTGGCTGGCGGTCGCTCGGTACGGGTTACACCCTCGCAACCCCGGCCGAAGCAACCCCTCGACGGCCTGATCATTGGCGGCGGTGCAGATGTTGATCCCGCACTTTACGGCGAACAAATCGATGATGACCGGCGTATCGCCGACCTCGTTCAGAAAGGACTCTCCTGGCGACAGTTGCTCATTAACCTGCTCGCGCTGATCTTCTTTCCCATCCTGTTGGTGTTGCGCAAGCTGTTTAGCGTCAAACGCAGACGCGGAACAGGCATGGACAAAGCGCGCGATGCGCTCGAGAAACGGCTGATAGATGAAGCAGTGCAAAGACCCTTACCGATTCTTGGGATATGCCGCGGCGCACAATTGCTCAATGTTCACTTCGGCGGCTCCCTGTACCAGGACCTGAAAGAGTTCTATGTCGAGACGCCGCAAGTCCAGACCATACTGCCGAAGAAACACGTAACCATTGAGAAAGACAGCAAACTTGCCTCTATTCTGCGCGTTGACGCCTGTAAAGTAAATGCGCTGCACAAACAAGCGATCAAGCAAAACGGACGGGGCATCAAAGTCGCGGCACGAGAACGCAACACCGTGGTGCAAGCTATCGAGCATGAAGCGCTCCCCTTTGTGCTCGGCGTGCAATGGCACCCTGAATATTTGCAGCAGGACAGCAGGCAACGGCTAATTTTTAAAGCGCTCATTCAGGCGGCGGGTGCTTCGACAGGCTCAGCAACCCGCTTAGACAGGCTTCAGCGGACTGACTGATGAGCTGTTTCCAAAGGTGATGTCTCCGGGCCGGAATACAGTTTTCCTACAGAATTACTTGGTATTTTCCCCTTCGATCACTATGATTGGGTGCTGCGTATGTGGCTTGATTGCCAGCCCGGGCAGCATCCGGACGCTGTTGATATTTTTCATGTGTTAAATGTGTTTAAGTGTTTGGGATTTCACGTTTACGAAAAGACATGTCCCGAGCTTATCTAAGGATGTCAAGACTTTGCTTCCGGTGGACTAAACACTTTAACACTTCAACCCGCTAACCCTCGTAAGGATGTTTTCGTGAAAGTACCTAAGGTGATTTGTCTGCTGTGGTTACTCAGCGCAGGACTTTCGATCCACTCGTGCTCATCAGAATCCGATGGTTCTGAAAGCAGCAGAGACCGACTTATTCCCGCCGTCGAAGCGGTGCAGGCGCGGCAGGGCACCTTGCCACTGACCGAGCGCCTGAGCGGTGTGGTCAAAGCCAAGAACCAGGTTGAAATTTACCCTGAAATCAATGCCGCTGTTGTCGAAGTGTATGTGAAGAACGGCGACTATGTCGAACAAGGACAACCGTTGGTGCGCCTGCGGGATAAAGAATTCCAGGAGCGCTTCAAACAAGCTAAGGCCGGCTATCAGATAGCTGTGGCGCAGCTCCGACAGGCGGAGGCGCAATTGCAGGAGATTCAGGCTGAGCTGAAGCGAACTTCAACGCTGGCAGAACGCGGTCTGGCCAGCGATACGGAGCTGGAGGCCATCCAAACGCGCGCCATCTCAGCAGATGCCGATGTCGAGCTGGCCAAGGCCCGCGTCGAGCAGGCGCGCGCCACCATGCAAGAACGGGAAGAAACGCTCTCGCAGACCATTATCCGTGCGCCGGTTGAAGGGTACGTCGGCAATC
>CAZVSL010000754.1:0-2783 GCA_964629935.1 uncultured Calditrichaceae bacterium
CAGCCTTCTAGAAAATTTCTGTTTGCCAACTTCCAGCCGCATGAAGTAGATACCACTGCTGACATCGACGCCGTTCCTGTCTTTGGCGTGCCAGACAACTCGTTTGAAGCCGGCGGTCTGCTCGCCATCGATAAGCGTCTGCACCAGTTGACCCCGGATGTTGAAGATCTCC
Organism: uncultured Calditrichaceae bacterium; assembly: GCA_964629935.1. Taxonomy (GTDB): domain Bacteria; phylum Zhuqueibacterota; class Zhuqueibacteria; order Oceanimicrobiales; family Oceanimicrobiaceae; genus CAZVSL01. The sequence continues at coordinate 173 of CAZVSL010000754.1, forward strand.
AGCTTTACTTTTGTATCCTGCGGCAACTCATACATGATTGTTGTCGAGGCATTGAACGGATTCGGGTAGTTCGGTCGCAGCCGTATTGTCTCAGGCAACGCAGCCCCGGCATGGCGGTCTTCTGATTCTGCCTTTTCGGCTACCGATGGTCCGGTCTTGACGATAAGCTCAGGCGGATGGACGCCCTCTTTCGACTGATAGATGGTAACCTCCGCATCCCGATGGCTCATAAGTCCGAAGCTGTATGTGCCTTCGGCCGTAATCACATGCGTGACGTCGACCTCTACATACGCGCCGACCTGTTCATTTTCAAAAGTGGCCACTGGCGCACCCGTTATCTCAGGAGCATTATGCCAGACCACTGCATCTTCCTGCCACGGACGTTCTGAATCACGGTAGGTATTCGAGACGACATAGACTTCACCCGCATCACTTCTGTCAGAAGCATAGAGTTTCAGAGTTGCTTCCTTTACAGCGCCGGTGAGGCCGGCCACCTCAAACTTGAGGAAGCTAAAGAACTCAGCGCTGCCATTTGTCGCCCGCAGCTCATTCCAGGTTCCGAAATTGTCAGTCGGCGAAGATGAGCGCACAAAGGCGTCATCTGTGGGGAGCAAAGCGAGAACTTGCGGGACGCTATGATTGACCCGCACAGCTACGCTCGCCTGATTGGACGGCTTGCCGCCGTCATCCTGAATGCGATAGGTAAATTCATCGCCGCCTACAAATCCCGGATCTGGCGTGAAAGTCACGACGCCAGTTTCTGCATCCAGGTTTATGGCGCCATTCGATGGCGGCTGCACAATTTCAAGGCTTGCAAGGTCGATGACGCCATCAGGATCTTTATCATTCTCAAGGACGGAAATGCTGACGCTGACGCCGTCGTAGGTTTCAGCCTGGTCGTCGTTCGCCATGGGCGGCATGTTCTTACCACTGCGTACTTTCACCAGAACTTTGGCAGGATTTGAAGCCTGTCCGTTCTGATCATAGACGACATAGGCAAATTCATCCGAGCCGGAGAAACCGCTGTTTGGCACGTACTGTAGCTTGCCGCTGGCAACGTCAACGCGTACACGTCCACTCACAGGTGAAGTAACGGCTGCCACGGTTGCGGCATCCAACCTGGCGATACTGGCTTTGTCATTGGCCAGCACATCGATCTCCACCGGTGTGTCAACCGTGGTGGCTGCAATATCATCAAAAGCTTGCGGCCCCAACTCATCGCCGGTCACGATGCCACTCGTAGACCCGATCGTCAGAATCAGTTGGGGTGGCGCAACCGAGCCATCTTTGGTGTAATATTTCACCTGATCGCCGTTGTCAGAGTTGAGACAGAAACTGTAAGTGCCGTTGCCCGTCACCACAGCGCTGACATCGAACTCAACTACTTCGTCTTCGGCAACCTCGCCAAGTGTACTCAGCGCGCCGGTGATCAGCTCAGGCGCATTGCCGGCAGTGAGGCTCTCCTCTACCCACGCTGTCGCCGTGCCGGAAAAATTGTTTGATGTTTGAAAGATGGAACCGCCGGAATCGCTGCCGTCGCCCGGGTCAGGGGTGACCCGCAACCGCACAACCGCATCCTGGACCGTGCCATTCACACCCACAACGTTGAACTTCATGTACGAATCGAAATGGCCGCGCTCGACTTTCATGGTGCCTTTCGTGCCATAGTTGGCGCCAAAGTCTGACAGCTTAACCTGACCGTCATCGCTCGGCGTGAATGCAAGCGTCGTTGTTCCTCCGCCGCCGCTGCCGATCACGGTCACAAATACAGTTGCCACATTCGAAATAGCGCCTTCGTTGTCCTGCACATTGTATGTGAAGCTGTCCGGGCCCTCATAACCGGTATTCGCAGTATAAGTTATCACTCCGGGTCCTCCGGACAAAACAGCACTGCCGTGCGCCGGCTGAGATGCAATTGCCACGGTAAACACGTTGATGGTACCGTCTGCGTCATTGTCGTTAACAGTAACATCGATGGCAAGGCCTTGGGTGTTCAACGCGGTAACTGTGTCGTTAACCGCCACAGGCGCGATGTTACCCCCTTGAACGTTGATTTCCACTGTTGCCACGTTCGAGGTTGCGCCCTCATCATCATCAACAGTATAGGTGAAGGAGTCCTGGCCGCTGAATCCGGCATCAGCTTTGTAAGTTATCAAACCCGAGATGGAAGCATGTAACGTGGCTGTGCCGTTTGCTGGCTGACTTACGATTGCCACCGTTGATACGTCCAGCGAGCCATCATCATCAAAATCATTAATCGTGACGTCGATGTTGATCGAATCCGCCGACAAAGGCACAGAATCATCTACTGCTACCGGCGCTATGTTACTGCTGCCGCCGCCTCCGGAACCGGTGACTATCACGAGCTCAGGCGCGGCGCCCGTGCCCTCCTTCGTGTAGTACTTGACTTCATCATCGCTGTTCGGCAAAATCGCAAAGCTAAACGTGCCGTTGCCTGTCACCACGCTGCTGACGTCGAACTCGACGGTCTGGTTGGCGACTACTGCGCCTAATGTGCTGAGGGCGTTGCTGATGATATCCGGCGCCACGCTGGCTGAGAGTGTGCCTTCGATCCACGGCAAGGTCGTGCCGGAGAAGTTGTTCTCGGTCA
>CAZVSL010000755.1:0-2783 GCA_964629935.1 uncultured Calditrichaceae bacterium
CACGACGATGACGATAAGAACGCAAAGCATGGCCAGCACGACTGGCAATAGAAACTTGTTTCTTTTCATGGTGTCACCTCCTGACCTGATATTTATAACTCTAACTAAACATACCGAAATGTTACATTTGCAGTTTATCCCATAAACGGGGGAGGAAATACCATGAATGCGGTATGTAACGCCCGGTTTTTTCATGACCGCCCGCCAATGGTAACTTTATGTCGATTTAGCAGTCTAATAAAAATCAGGACGCTTACCCCTCAATACCTCACAAAGCTGGCGGGAGAAATTCATGTTTAGCAATTATGTGAAGATCGCATTGCGTTCATTGGTGAAGCACAAAGAGTACTCGATCATAAATATTTTGGGATTGGCAATCGGGCTCGCTTGCGTCATCCTGATCTTGTTGTTTGTGCGCGAGGAAATGAGTGTTGACCGCTTTCATGCCAACAAAGACCGCATCTACCGGCTGAGTCTGGCTGCCACGTATCCGCATTCCGGCGAACGGCAGCAAAGAGCCATCGGTCCGTTTCGGCTGGCCCGCGAAATGAAACCGGAATTTCCTGACCTGGACATCATTCGTTTTGGACCGCAGAATCGCGTGCTTGTGGCCTACGGCGAGCAGCGATTCTATGAAGAGCAACTGTGTTTTGTGGACCCGGACGTATTTGAGGTCTTTAGTTTTCGCCTGCTCCACGGCGACCCGGCGACGGTTCTGGATGACCCATTTTCAGTTGTGATCTCGGAAGAAGTTGCACAAAAATATTTCGGTCAGGAGAATGCAATTGGCAAGCGGCTCAGCTTCTACGACAATGACTTTCTTGTCACCGGCGTCATGGCCGATATGCCGCGCAACACGCAATTTCAATACAATATGTTTGCGTCCATGAATTGTGCTGACCAGGTGTTCTCCCGCATAGTGCTGGAGAATTGGGGAGAAGGATTCGTCGAGACCTTTATCATGTTGCCGCCCGGAGCAACGGCGGCAGAATATAAGCAGAGGTTCGCTGCCTTCGTCGATGTTAAATTGGAGAACCTGCGCCGGTTTTCACCTGAGATCATCATGCAACCGCTGGAGAGGATGTATCTCTACTCCCGCGACCTCGGCAGCTTCATGCCGGCGGGAGACATAACTTACGTTTATGCCTTCACCGCCATCGCCCTCTTTATTTTGATCATTGCCTGCATCAATTTCATGAATCTCGCCACCGCACGTTCTGCCGGGCGTGCGAAAGAAGTCGGTTTGCGCAAGGTAGTCGGAGCGCAGCGCAGGCAACTGGTGTGGCAATTTCTCAGCGAGAGCGTAGTGCTGGCGACGCTTGCACTTTTCATAGCCCTCGCGCTTGTCGGTGCGGTTCTGCCGTTTTTCAATGAGTTAGCGGGCAAAGCATTGACTATCGATGTGCTGCAGGATGGCCCGGTCCTGCCTGCTCTGCTGGCCATCACGTTCGCGGTTGGCGTGGTCGCCGGCAGCTACCCGGCTCTATTTCTTTCCGCGTTTGAGCCGGTGAAAGTTCTTTCGGGTGTGTTCAAAAAGGGCATAAAGGGCGGGGGCTTGCGCAAGGCGCTGGTAACATTTCAGTTCGCGATTTCGATATTTCTTATCGCTGTCACCGTCGTGGTGTACAAACAGCTCGAGTATGCCCGCAATGTGAAGCTCGGATATGAGCGCGAGCATCTGGTAGTCATTCCGGAGACGCCGGTGGCAATGCGGCAACATTACGATCGATTCCGCGCCGGGCTCATGGCTCACCCCGGCGTTGTCAATGCCTCGGCTTCCTCGCGGGTGCCGCCCGGTCAGTTGCGCAGCTCGTTCCGGGTGCGCCCGGAGGGCATCCCTGAGGAAGACCGGATGAGCATGCAGATGGTGTGGGTGGATTTTGATTTCATCGAGACCATGGGGTTTGAGCTCGCGGCCGGACGGAGTTTTTCACGCGAATATGCCACCGATGCGACCAGTGCATTTGTCATCAACGAGGCGGCAGCGCAGCGAATTGGCTGGAGCAACGAAGAGGCGGTGGGCAAATCTTTCGGCAGCTCCGAGATCAAGGATTGGGACAGCGGCCAGTGGGAGCCGCGCGAGGGCCGGATCATCGGCGTGCTCAAAGATTTTCACTTTGAGTCGCTGCACCAGGAAATCGAGCCGACAGTCTATTTTGTTTCGCCGTACATGGCCTGGAATTATGTCGTACGTATCCGGCCGGAGAACATCTCCGAGACGCTCGCGTTTATCGAAGATAAATGGCAGGCGATGAATCCAACCCGGCCTTTCGAGTACAATTTCGTCGACGAGACTTTTGACAACCTGTATCGCACGGAAGCGCGCCAGGGAGCCATCTTTGCTGTGTTTGCCATGCTGGCGATCTTCGTCGCCTGTCTTGGCCTGGTGGGACTGGCATCTTTTACAGCCGAGCAGCGCACAAAAGAAGTTGGCATTCGCAAAGTATTGGGGGCCTCGATCAACAGCATCATCATGTTGATCTCGAAAGAATTTATCATCCTGGTTGTGATTGCCTTTGCACTTGCTGTGCCGGTGGCCTGGTACGTCATGGAACGGTGGCTGCAGGACTTCGCCTATCATATCTCGCTGGGCATCGGTATCTTTCTATTGGCTGGCGCCGCGGCCTTCGTTATCTCCTGGCTAACGGTGAGCTACCAGGCCGTAAAAGTGGCGTTGATGAGTCCTGCGAATACGTTGCGGTATGAGTGAGGATGTGCAGTCTTGTGCAAAGAGTGCATGATTTCCTGGTCCAGGCGGCCCGTTGGCCTTATGAGACGACTCT
>CAZVSL010000756.1:0-2779 GCA_964629935.1 uncultured Calditrichaceae bacterium
AAATTTGGCCGGTTTGTCCGGATCGCCCTCCAGAAACAAGAGATACTCCGCTCCGGGACTTGGCAAGAAGCTCGAAAAAGCTTTTACCTCGGCAGCATCTTTGTAGAGCGCCGGCCTGGCGAGATTCATCACGGTAACGTCGCCGCGGGCGTTTTCGACAAACACCTGGCCCTCGGGTTCAGCGGGTTCATCAAATGGTATGCTGTTGGTGTAGAATGAGCTTGCATCAGCCTGAAGCCCGATGTCGCGCTGCTCGCCGTTGATGGTCACACGTGCGCGCACGGACAGGATCGGGAAGTTGCCGGGAAAGGCACTGACATAGACGCGCTTGAAATCCGGGTCGAAGATGGCCAAATCCACCATTGCCTCGGGTGCGCCGCCCGGACTCATGAGCACCATCTGCGTGTTGCGGAACATGGGCAAATCTAATAAATTTTCGGGCTGCCCGCGACCATTCCATTCATCAATGATTGCTTGTGATGGCGTCGACACATACCAATTATCCGGATAACGCCGGTTTTCTATCAAGGTCACCCCCTCGCTGTCTTCCAGCTCAAACACCTGGGACAATACATCTTTGAAAGTGAAATCCAGGCTATAAAAGTCGGTTCCCACATAGACCTGATAATGTCGGATATCATCATCGCCGAGATTGGCCTTGAGCGTTACCACCACAGGATCGATCTCGCCTTCAAAGCTGGACCATTCCTCGCGCGAATCAAAGCTCTGGGTGTCGGGATTCCAGCGCGCCACGTCCGCGCGCACCTGCGTCACAACCAACGCCAGCGGCGCACCCATCTGGATGGCTTTCAGCTCCTCCAGCGAGACGATAATATCGTTGTTCTGGTCATCCTTTTCAATGACGATGACGCCGTTTTCCGGGTAACGGCTGCGCGGCAACCCCATCGGCGCCAGGCGGTCAGCGGTCTGGTTTGGCGTGATGGTGGCGATGGTTTTTTCTCCCAACACCAGATTGAAGGTCGGCGTCACATCCAGGGCTGTAGCGCTGCCGAGATTCTGCATGAACACACGCAGTTTGAGCCGGGCTGCCTGGCTTGGATTGGTCGAGCGCGTATTGCTCCAGTTCGTGCCAAAGGTGCTGGTTGAGCTCTGGGTGCGGGTCCAGGTGTGCGAATAGGAAGCGGTTACCTCCGCGCTGACAAGCTTGAACGGGTTCAGCTCGGCCCCCACCGACACTTCGCCGCCGACTTCATCGCTGCTGCTGGTTTCGTTGGTGAAGGATGAGCTCTCTTCGCCGCCTTCGGTGTTGGTAATCTCGCTAATCAGGATCACGTCATAGTCGGTCATACCGATGTTGATAACGGGACGTGCCGCTACCAGCGGATGGTTCTCGGGTGCGGGCACGCCGGCCGGCATGTTCACGCCGGAGACTTCCATAAAATCGCTGTACGGGTCGCCGTCCGAGCTCCAGCGCAACGGATCGGTCCGGTAGTAGGTCTTGCTGCTGTCGCTGTCCCACGGTTGCAATCCCTGTTCCGGCGAATAAGTGAAGCCGTCAATTTCGAGTGCATTCTCGATGCCGTCCTCGTCATCATCGGCGTTTGCCAGCAAACGTATGACCCGCCCGTCTGCTGATTTGAGCTCGATGATCCCGCCGTCTGTCGTGCCGCGAGACCCGCGATCCTGCGCCAATGCCTGCTTGCCGAACCATGTTAACGCCAGCAGCAGAACCATAACCGTAACGCTTCTACTCCAAATTGGCGTCTGCCTGATAACCATCATGACCATACCTCCGTGGATTTATCCCTAAAAACAATTACTCACGTGCCTTCATGAATACACGCAGAAAAAAGGCATAAGAGTGACATTGGTTTTTGATAAATCTTGATCTGTTTTGTTTGGTGTGGCAGACCAGGGAGATTTCAGTCGCGGATTGGCCTGAGGCTGATCCGTAAGGCTAACCACTGACAAGAGGCCTAAAAGCCGACTTCACGTGGGTTTGATCACTCGGTAGCCGCAGGATTATTCCGCAGCGCAGGAGACAGCTCGTCACGGCCAGGAGAATTCAAACAGAGCCTGGCCGCTCAGCCAGTACTTTCTCTCAAATGCTGAGATGGCATCTTCGCCCGTGATAATTCTTATGCTGCCCGCTTGACCTGTGGTAATTTTTGCAGCCGCGGCAAATTCACGAACGTAGATTTCCCAGTTACTGCGCAGCACCAGCTTGCCGCCCAGACTCAGCAGGTCTGGGAACACCGGGTGGGCGTGCCAGCGTCTTTTCAGATGCCGCTTCTTGGGCCACGGATTCGGATAGAGCAGGAAGTGATGCTGAAGTCGCCAACCAGCCTGGTTCGCAAGTCGCCACATGTCGATGACATCTGCACGCAAAAGTACGACATTGGCGGCGCCGGCGGCCGCGTACTTTTGCTCTGCCTTGCGAATCCGCACCTCCGACTTATCCATGCCCACGATCAGCGCCTCAGGATAGCGCTGTGCCAGTGCAATCGTGCCCTCACCGGCGCCGCAGCCCGAATCAAAAATGATGGGGCCCTCGTGGCGAGCCGCCCTTAGGCAAAGCCGCTCGAAGACCTCGACACTGATGCGCTTGCAGGGTCGCCGATAGGGATGGGTCAGATGCTTGCGAACGACGCGCTCCAAATCAGGATGGATATCCTGCTGATTGCTGGCAACGGGTTTGGAGTTTCCTGTCATTGGTTGTTTCCTTTTTGCGGCTCTATGTGGTTTTGTGTGGGTAAAGTCCAAACGTGCCGTTCTATCTATAATTGATTTCCAGCCAATTGAAAAATTCCTTTCATTA
>CAZVSL010000757.1:0-2778 GCA_964629935.1 uncultured Calditrichaceae bacterium
TAAGTCCCCTGTAAGTTGATGTTATACCGGCACTAAAGTTTGGTTTTTTGTACTAACTTTAACTGCGAAAATTTCCTGCTAGTTAGTATGTGTTTCCCGTTTCCTTAGTAACGACCGAGCAAACTTGATAAGATTATCCAAGTCAGCGTAGTAGACTCGAGCTGTTCCATCTTCACCAGCAGTGAGAATATAACGACCATCTGGACTAAATGTGACCGACGATATTTGTCCATTGTGACCACGCCAAATGGAAAGTAGTTTGCCGCTTTTAGTCTCCCACACACCCACTGTACCACCCGAACTTGCAGTAACAATTTGGTTGTCATCGGTATTAAAACAGGCACGATACTGCCACTCTACTTCAGAGCTGCGCAATTCCGCTAATTCTTTACCATTACCCGTATTCCATACTTTTGTAACTCCGCTTCCTACGGTGAGGATTTTTTTTCCATCATTACTAAAAGTAACGTAACTTGCTGTTCCAGGCAATGTTTCCAGTTCCTTACCAGTGACTGTATCCCAAACGCGTGCATCCGAACCCGTCGTGACTACACGACTTGCATCTCTATTAAAACTGGCGTGGAGAATCATACGCTCTTCTTTTTGTCCTTGTAATACCATTAGTTTCTTACCGGTAGTGCTGTCCCAGATGTGAACGTCAGGACCACCGCCTGAAGTCAGAACTTTACTGCCGTCATTGCTAAATTCTGCACAATTCATCACAGACATCATCATAAACAAAGGAGAATGCAAGACTGCCAAAATTCTTCCAGTTGACATATCCCAAACTCGAGCTGTGGAATTTTGGCTTACAGTGAGTAGTCGATTACCAACTGGACTGAAATTGACGTAATCCACGTAACCAGGATGAACATATACTTTCAGCTCGTTATCGGATAGAAGCCTAAAGAGACGGCAGGTAGTACGATCAGAATAAAAAGCAACAATGCGACCATCCATATGATCGAACTCTGCATACATCAATGCAGAGGAACTTCCACGCAGGCAAGCAATTTCTTTTCCCCTGTCGACATTCCATACTCGTGCTGTGCCGTCATCACACGTAATGACTAACTGAGAACCGCTTGGACTAAGTCCAGCGTATCTGACGCGATTTGTGTGACAAGGTAAAGTCAAAACTTCTTTTCCAGTTTCGATCTTCCAGACCTTGGCTATGTTATCTTCACTTACAGTTACAATTTTGCGACCATCTGGACTGAAGTTTGCGTAAATAATCATGTCTGTGTGACCCTGCAAGGTCGTTTTTTCTTTGGCACTTTTGGTTTCCCAAATACGTACTGAGCTATCCTGACTTGTAGTCGCAAAGTAACTACCGTCTGTGCTGAAATCAGCATGACTTTGACCCTGCAAAATGGCTAACTTTTTTCCTGTTGTGGCATCCCATATATAGCTGTCCCTACCAGTGGACGCAATGACACGGCTACCATCTGGACTAAAGCGAACCCGCAGAATGACCTTATCATTCGCACTCAGTTTCATGAGCACTTTACCCGTAGAAGTATCCCAGATTTGGGCTGTACGATCATAGCTACCCGTTAAAATGTGCTTACCATCACCATTAAAGTTGATGTCCGTAATTGGTCCCCTGTGCCCATCAAGTACTGTTATGACTGAATCAGTACCGGTTTGTCGTATTTGCACTGCATACTGACCGCCTCGAGTCGCAATAAGACTACTATCCTTGTTAAAACAGAACATGTCAAATGCGGGGATGAGTCCATGAACATTTTTCATATTGTTCACAGTCGGAACACTCCATAATCTAGCGGTCTTATCTGAAGATGCGGTGACAATCTTTCTTCCATCTGGACTGAATGTAGCATAGATTACGCCATCAGCATGATGATAGGTTTTCAGGAGACTTCCAGTTGCTATCTCCCAAATCCGTGCTGTACTATCCCGACTTGAGGTGATGATCTTGCTACCGTCTGGACTAAAATCAGCATTCGTCAACGCCTTTGTATGGCCGCGTAAGACCAAGCGACGATCAAAGAGTAAAACAGCACGGTGTAAGGCGTCTTGAGCTTCAAAAGTCTCGGAAGTTTCTACAGCTTCAAGGGCTTTCTGCAGGATCAAAAGCGGTTCAGCCTGTGGGTTCTGCCAAGCTTGGATCGCAGTTGCGCGGGAAATGGCCATTCTGGATTGAGATATTAAGCGGCTTTGGTAAATTACAATAATCCAATAATCATAGCGAAAACCAGAACTAAAGATGATATACCTGCGGTCCACTTCAGTTTTGTCCTTAATTCATATTTCCTATGTCTGTTTTTCAACTCAGGATATTCAAGATCAAGTAGAGGAGCTAAGATGCGAATGATTCCATCACTGCTTAAGGGCTTTGATCGAAATAAATTACCCAACTTCATACTCTGCGCGGTATGAGTTGGTAGTTCCAGTCCCCGCAAAAACTTTCGCGAATAAGAGCAAGAGAGTCTCTCTCCTGTTTGGTAACAGATCCCCCCTTTGGGTACTTTTTCTTATCAAGTTTTGCCTTGACCGTTAGCCCATTTTTCGTTCTGGTATTGCCAATAAGCTCTACAACGGTTTCAAATGTTCTCAAAGTTTTTCCGCGCCAATTTTGGGTTATATAACAGAAAAGGCGGTGCTCAATTTTATTCCATTTACTGGTTCCGGGAGGAAAGTGGCTGACTCGAATTCTCAGATTAGTTTCGTCAGCAAGTCGTTGTAATTCGGCTTTCCACGCCCACGAACGATAGCCATTACTTCCTCCGGCATCGGCGGTAATAAAAAGACTGT
>CAZVSL010000758.1:0-2776 GCA_964629935.1 uncultured Calditrichaceae bacterium
TCTCGCGATTCGGGAGAAAAAGCTGCAAGGTGTGCCCGTTATCGACCCGACGCTTGTGCTTGCCAGAGCGCTCATCCGCGAATTTGCGCCGCAAGCACTGAAACGGCCGGAGCCCCCTAATTCCGCTTGAAAATATCCTTCAGCTTGTCCTTCACGTCCTCCAACCCTTCTTCTTTTCTCTTTTCCACTTCCGCTTCCAGCTCCTGCTTTTTGGATTCGACCACGCTTATTTGATCTTGCACCATCTGGTCGAGTTTATCGAGCTCGGAGGTGATTTTTTGCTTGTTTTCGGCCACGAACGCCAGCGCCTGCTCCTTCTTCGGCATGATGATTTCTTCAAGTCGTTTGCGAATCTCCTGGCGCGCCTGTTCAACCGATTTGCCAACCACGTCGCGGATTCGGTCCGCCAGAATATCATCGATATTTGAGCTGATGCTGAGCCTGACATCCTCGCCGATTCCGGAGATGCCGGCCCCCAGGTTCAAATGATCGATGGCGGCAAAGACTTCATGCGTTACTCTGGAGATGATATTGCTGTTGGCTTGCTGTTCGGCAAAACTAAAGCTGACAGGGCTGGCGGCAAACTCAACCTTGAAGTCGATCTCCTTGCCGATGACATCAAAATTGGCCGTGATGCTGCCCTTGTTAGCATCGAGCGCGATGGGCAAGTGCGGCCGCTGCGGCAGGTTGATTCTGCCAAATTTAATGCCCGATGCGCGGGCCTGGAAGCGATCTTCCGGTACTTCCCCGGTGTGGTCGAGCACACCGGTGAGATTGTAGGCATTTGCGTTGGGCAGCAGCGCTTTCAGGTCAAAAGTCAGCGGTTTGCCGTATACGCTCGGTTGCGAGGTGATGCCTTCGACCAGACCGTTTAGACGCAGGGCCCGGCTGGTATCAGCCTGGTTGCCGGCAGCGCTGAGTGCAAGACGTTCGAGCAAGAACTTTGGCTTGTTATTATAAAGCTGGAACGGGATATCCTGGCCTTCAAAACGGGGCGGCTTTTTGACCTGACCGCTGGCCATGAATTGCTGCGCCACCGGCATATACTCGCGCGCCATACGCACATATTCCAGCCATTCGATGGCGGGCGCGAGCACCACCTCGCCAAACAGCATCTTGCCGATATTTTGCGCGCTGAAGTCCCCGATGTTTGCCTTTGCCTTGATGGCATTGAAATCTTCGCTGAGCCAGTTGTCTACTTTCGAAAATGGCGCCGTTACCTGCTGCAAGTCCGTGGTCGCTGCTTGTTTTTTGGCCTCGATGTCTTTCTTGATGGCGTTTAGCTCATCCATCAGTTTTTTGGTCTTGTCGGCTGTGCTGACCAGCTCTTCGACGTTCGAGATCTGGTCGGGCTTGATGGTTGCTGCTTGCTGTTCAATCCGTTTCAGATCATCCTGCGGCCGGAACTGAGCCAGATTTTGTTGCCAGGTCGCAAAAGTGGCCTGCGCCTGTTCACGCGCATTTTCGATCTTGCCCACGGCCTGGATATCGAATGTCTTGACCAGGCTATCGACATTGATTTTCTGTTTCAGGATGCCCAGGTTGAGGACGGGCGCATCCGCCACCTGTTGCTTCAGGTTGGCCGCGGCATGGTCAATCCAGCCCGGCTCTTCGGTGACCGCCGTCTTTTCGATCTTGCCGTCGGTTTCACGCCTGGCGCCGAGGCGCACATCCTGAATCGCCACTTCATTGACCACGACTTTCTTGCGCGCCAGCGGTCCGAGCTCCATATCGAATGCCATGCGGCCGGTTTCGAACATATTCTCCCACGTGTCATTGGGATTGGCGACCTGCAGGCGGTCCAGAGAGACGGACAGCCCCAGCAAACTGAGTTCGAAATTGTCTATCTCGACTTTGGCGCCAACGATTGAGGCGCCGATATTTTCGATCTGATGTTCGAAAAACTCATCGCTAAAGAAATACATGGCAGCTCCGAACAGAGCCAGCACCACGAGCAGAACGATCACACCTTTTGGTCTCATACTTACCACTCCAGGTCTCTAATCCGAACGTACCATTTGTACACGCCGCTACTCTTGACCGCTTTCATGAACCTGGAGTTGTTGATTCTTGCGCCCCAGGTTTCGCGGTATTTGATAACGCCTTTTTTCGCGCCAGCATAGACGGGAAAGGCCAGCACCAGCGCGATGATCAGGCTTCCCAGCACAACCGTGTTATTGAAGCGCGTGTAGGGCGCAACGGGCCAGTTATACATATCGGTCCACAAGGGCCTCAGCTTTTCCATCTCAGCCAACAGAAAGAAGCCGAGATTGTGATAAACGGGATCGAACAGGTAGGTTAGGAAGCTAAAAACAAAGAGCGCAAAAAACACCGAGGCCAGATTGACCTTTGTCAAAAAAGCGACCAACAGAATCACCATATTCTGCAGGGTCCAGAAAGGCGTCAGGCCGACGACAAATCCCATAGTGATGCCACCTGCGATCAGAGGCGGTGATTCACCAGCCTGCAGCACTTTGATGAATTTACTGATGAATTTAAGGAAGAACATGCGAGAACTCCTTTTTGGTCCATGTCATCCTGAAGGAAGGAAGTGGAGGAATATAGAAAAATAGCTTTTGTTTGTCAAAGGATTTGCGAGGTGCTTTTGGAGACATTAACCAATAACGGGTTTCAATCCTACCATAGTGCGATTAAAAGCGTCAAGTTCGCGCAGATAGACAATCCCGGCGTTGTTGTTTCAATCCTACCATAGTGCGATCATATCCCTACCGGTTTAAAACTCCCCAATATTGCCGGAATATAATTCCCCACTTTT
>CAZVSL010000759.1:0-2769 GCA_964629935.1 uncultured Calditrichaceae bacterium
CGACGAGTCGGATTAACCCCGGGCTTTGTTGTGTAACCGCTTCGCGGTAACGGGGGAGAGTTCCGGAAGCCGAAGACTTCATAACCCGGACGAAGTCCCGTAAGCAACACGGGATCTCTACAGACCCTGTAAACAGCACGGGGTTCTTACGACCGGAACCAAATCAAATATTAAAACGGAAAAATCAAAACGACATATTAAAGTTTAAAACTGGCAAACCTATCGAAGGATGCTAAGACTTTAGGACTAAGGCACTATTTATTCTATGAATTAGGAATAATTCAAGTTAGACGGTTTCGCGTGCTGATTCATACTCGTATCAAAAGCGCCGCAGCCAAATTGAAAGACAGACAGCTATGAAAGAATGGAAAGGCCTGAACATAGAATCTGAAGGCACCGGCATTTCGGAGCCGCTGAGCAAACAGGTGAACTTGCTGGGTGAATTGCTGGGCTATGCCATCCGTGAATGCGCGGGCGAGCAGGTTTTTGACGCGGTGGAGTCCCTGCGCACCCTGTGCAAGCAATCAGATTATGACGAAACGCGCGAAATTATACAACAACTGAGCCTGCCGGAAATCGTGTGGATTTTACGCTCGTTCACGGTATTCTTCCGGTTGGTGAATATGGCAGAACAGCAGGAGATCATTCGCATCAACCGGCAGCGCGAACACACGGCAAGCCTGGACGAACCGCGCTCGGAGTCCATCGCTGAAGCGATTTTTGCCTTGAAAAAGCGCGGACTTTCTGAGAACCAGGTGCTTGAAAAAATTGCTTCTCTGGATATCGAACCGACGTTGACGGCCCATCCCACGGAAGCACGGCGGCGTACGATATTGCACAAACAGAAACGCATTGCAGCGCTTTTACAGGATTTATCTCTGCAGCCGCTGACGCCGGCAGAACAAGAACAGGCTATTGAAGAGCTATATCATCAGATTACATTGTTGCTGGCAACGGATGAAGTGCGCACCAAGAGTCTTAGCGTGGAAGATGAAGTGCACAACGGACTCTATTTCTGCAAGCATACCATCTGGCACGCAGCGCCGAAAATCTATGACGATTTCCGGCTGGCCTTCGAGCATTATTTTTCGGCAAATGTGTCAGCGCCGGTGTTTCTGAAATACTGCTCCTGGATCGGCGGCGATCAAGACGGCAACCCCAATGTCACGGCAGAAGTGCTGGCCAATACCTTTCGCACACAAAGACAACTTGCGCTCGAGCTTTATCTCGATGAGCTGCGTGCTCTGCGGCAGGAGTTGAGCATTTCGGCCCGGCAGGTAGCTGTGGCCGACGCGCTCCTGCATTCGATAAAACAGGATGAAAAAACGGTATCGCTGGCGCCCCACATCGTGTCCATTTTCCAGCATGAGCCTTTTCGCCTGAAGCTCAGCTATATGATGAAAAAGCTGCACGATCTCCTGCATAGCGCCGACATTTTGCAACCCGAGATTCCGTACGGCAAACAGGATTTTCTCGAAGAGCTCAAACTCATTCAGAGCCAGCTTAAGCAGACCCATCTCGGCAAGGATTTTTACTCCACGGCCCTGGAATCTCTGCTCAAGAAGGTAGAAACGTTTGGTTTTCACCTGAACCGTATGGATGTCCGGCAGCACAGCGAAGTTCATGAGCAAGCCATCGCCGAGATGTTGCGCCTTGGCGGCGTAACAACGGACTATAGCAGTCTGCCGGAGACGAAAAAAATCGAGATTCTCAGTCAGGAGTTGCAGAATGCGCGGCCATTGTTGCCCAGAAAAGTCGACCTCAGCGATGGCACGCAACGGGTGCTCGACACGCTGAAAGTGCTCGACAACGCCCTGCAGCTCGAGCCCGATGCAGGCGGCAGTTACATAATCAGTATGACGCACAGCGTGAGCGATCTGCTGGAAGTGATGGTTTTGGCGAAGGAGGTCGGTTTGTGGCACAGACAACGGCAAAAGGTGGTGAGCCCGATCGACCTTGTGCCGCTATTCGAAACCATCGAGGACCTGGAAAGAGCTGACGACTACCTGGCCAGCTTGTTTGCAAATCCCGTCTACAAGCAACATCTGAGCGCCCGCGATAACTTTCAGGAAATCATGCTGGGCTACTCGGACAGCAACAAAGATGGCGGCTACTGGATTGCAAACTGGTCTTTGCACAAAGCGCAAGAGAACATTGCGCGTGTGTGCCAGCAGCACAACCTCGACTTCCGGCTTTTTCATGGGCGCGGCGGCACAGTCGGACGTGGCGGCGGGCGCGCCAATCACGCTATTTCCGCCATGCCGGGCACAACCTTGACCGGCAAAATCAGATTCACCGAGCAGGGCGAAGTTATTTCATTCCGGTATTCACAGATGGAGTTGGCTCACCGCCATCTGGAACAAATCATAAACGCTGTGCTGAAGGCGAGATATTCGGAATCCCCGGCTGTGCCGGATTCTTACAAAACTCTCATGGAAGAATTGGCGCAGCTCTCGATGCAAACATATTTGCAGCTCATAGAGCACCCCGATTTCTGGACCTGGTACCAGGAAGTGACGCCGATCGAGCACATCACGCAGTTGCGGATTGCCTCGCGGCCGGTGTCGCGCAAATCCGTGCAGGAGCTGGATTTCGAAAGTCTGCGCGCCATTCCCTGGGTGTTTGCCTGGACCCAGACCCGCTACAACGTGCCTGGCTGGTACGGTATGGGGCGCGCGCTGTCTGTCGTGGCAGAAAACCAGGACTCACTAAAACTCATGCAGAAAATGTATCGCGAGTGGCCGTTCTTTCAAGTAGTGGTCAACAATG
>CAZVSL010000760.1:0-2767 GCA_964629935.1 uncultured Calditrichaceae bacterium
CCTCTCCCGGCGATGTGACTGAGGAACGCGATAGAGTTAAGGCCGTGGCTGACGAGCTTAACCAGACCAACAACCTGGCTGATAGCCTCGGCGTGACGTTGCAGGTGCTGGACTGGCGCACCGACGCCTCACCGGCCATGGGCCGGGCGGAAGAGGAACTTCTAAAACAGATGCCGGTGAAGTCCTGGGACATTTTTATCGGTATTCTCTGGCTGCGCTTCGGCACGGGGAGCGGCGGCAAGGACCCTGAGAGCGGGCGGGACTATGATTCCGGAACCGAAGAGGAATTTCGCCTGGCTTACCGATCGTGGAAGAAGACCAAACGCCCAAAAATGTTATTCTACCGGGGAGTCAAAGAGGTCAATCCAACAACCATCGACCTGGAGCAATATCAGAAAGTCGATAGATTCTTCCAGGAATTTTTTCCGGATGGCGAGCATCCCGGACTTTATTTGAATTACAAGGACGCCGATGACTTCGAACGCAAGGTGCGTACTGATCTCAACAAGCTATTGCTGGAATACGGCGACAAAGTTCTCAAACGGTCTCCGAAAAAGTCCAGGCGTAGGAAGCGACCCAGCAGCAGAAACCTCGGCGACCTGACACAAAAATATCTCGATTATATCTACAAACAACACGGGCAAATCCGCCTGTTTGGCTTTCTTTCGCGGGCCAACATCGATGTCCGGACCCTCCATGTTTTCGTGTCATTGCGCTTTTCGGATCCAATTCGCCGGATGCATCTCGGAAAGGCTGCCGGAAAGCCAGAACAAAACGACACGGTCACGCCGGCTATGGTTTTGCAGAAAGCAATGCAGCGGCGAAAACCGCTGCTCATCCTGGGCGGCCCTGGCTACGGCAAGACCACCCTGCTGAAATATTACGCCGTTTGCTGCCGCCTGCCCGAGGGTAGAAGGCGTCTTTCACTGCAGCGGAATTTGATTCCGATTTTCATCTCCTTGCGGCAGGTTGATCCGGACAAGCCATTCACCAAATTTCTGCGCGATTGGGCGAAGCAGAATCGACCAGATATCTCCGCGACCATTTCCGAAACGGTTTTCAAAAACTGGCTAAAAGACCCGGGTGCGCTGGTGCTGCTCGACGGCCTCGATGAAGTTAGCGAATTGCAAACCCGCAAACGTATTTGCGAATGGATCGACGAGACAGTGCGAGATTTTCAAAATTCTGTGTTCGTGATCACCTGCCGCCACACCGGCTATCACGAGCTGACTCGTGCTGCTGACCATAACAAACAAAAACCCAATCCCTTCAAAACTAATCCGCTGCAATACGATGTCTTAAGTCTCGATGAAGTGCAGCAGACAACATTTCTGCGCCAGTGGTTTGAGGCCGCCGGGGTGGTTAAACTGGAGAATTACGAGCTCGATGATCATGAACTACGCCAGCAAATTAGAGAAAAGGCTAAGCGAGATGCACAGGAGGTGATGGAACACCTGCGGCTTGAAGAGAACAAAGCCTTGTTCGACCTCGGCACCATTCCCGTGCTCTTGCAAATCATCGCCATCATCTGGCGCGAGCAAGGAAAGAGCGGTCTGAGCGGCGAGCGGGCCGATATGTACAGTCGCAGCATCAATTATCTGTTGCAACACCGTGAGGAAGAAAAAGAGATTCCGGTGCTGTTGAGTGCGCCCAAAGCGCAACTGGTGTTGCGGCCCCTGGCTCTCTGGATGCAGGAAGTAAACAAAAAAGATGCCCCCCTTGAAAAAGTTATAGATCAGATCAAGGGGCCCTTGAGTGATGTTGCTCCGGGAGTGGATCCGGCTGAATTCTTGAAGAATATTCGTGATCGCGCCGGCGTCCTTGTTGGTGCTGGCGCCGATACGTACATGTTTCAACACCGCTCGTTTCAGGAATATCTGGCTGCCATTGAGATTGCCAACCAGGAGCGTGTGGCGTTGTTAATCGATAGCTTTGGCGATCCGTGGTGGCAGGATACCGTGCTTTTTTCTGCCGGCGTAACCAGCCCGGTGATATTCCCGCAGTTCTTGCGCCGTTTCTTGAGGCATGAAAAGAACAACGGCCCCACGCCGCCGCTCCTGCTGCAGATGATGCAGGAGGCGGCCGTAAAACCGTTGGAACCTATCAGGGAAGTTGTTTTAGATCGGCAGGACCTCGATTGGCCTCCGCGTTACAATGCTTTGCAGTGCCTGCGCTATATGAAATCTGACGAAGCGATTGATTTGCTCGAGTCGGTTCTAAATGATAAAGAGGATAAGGTCGCCGACCTGGCGCGCACCATTTTGGCTGAATGGGGCGAAGAAAGGATTGCGGAAACCCCAGAAACGGTTCACGTTCTCATAAAAGACAAACAAGTCGACCTGCCCACACGCCTCCACAACCCTACCGAGCGCAACGCCGAATACATTCTCATCCCCGGCGGCAAATACAAATACTCCGTCACCAAAACGGAGACCGAGGTAGCGCCGCTCTACTTTGCCAAATATCCCGTCACCAACAAACTCTACAACCGATTTATCGACTATCTCTCCGGCAAAGGCCGGCAATCGGGTTTGCCGGACCTGCCGGTGCAGGATTTTGGCCAAAGCTTGCTGGAGAAGGCCGGCAAAGACAACATAGAAGGCATGGCCGGCTACCTAGGGAAAAACCCAACGGAATGGGCTGGCAAAGTGCGCTCGCGTTACCATGACGACAAACGCTTCAACGGCGACGACCAGCCGGTGGTGGGCGTCACCTGGTATGCGGCGGTGGCGTACTGCCACTGGTTGACCGAGATGAGCGCGCGCTT
>CAZVSL010000761.1:0-2761 GCA_964629935.1 uncultured Calditrichaceae bacterium
ACCATCAAAACCCTGTAAGGGTTTCACAATAGCGATACTAACCCATCGGTTGCACTTGTAGCCGCAGGATTTATCCTGTGGCCACTCAAAACGACATAGAGCCATCTTTCAGTCTTCCTGAGTGGCCAGCCTGTTGTATATTTTTTGCTTCAGCCGCAGAGCATCCTGTAATCGCTGCTCGCCGCTCATGATATCTCCCTCCGGCCAGTCAGAGGCGATAGCCTGTTCGACCAACTCCCGCGCCTTTGCCGGTTTGTCGAGTTTGAGATAGGCCTCGGCCAGAAAAGTGAGATTCTCAGGATGCCCCGGTGCAAGCTCATGGGCTTTTTCGAGATGTGTCACTGCCTTGCGCATGCTGCCGAGCCCGGCCGGCGGACCCGGAGCGCGCAGATAAAGTGCGCCCAGCAAACGGTGTGGGCCGGCGTGATCATACTCTTCATTTAGTTCGATGGCACGGACACCGTCATTGCGGATGCGTTGCATGGCCTGGCGGCCGTAGAGCTTGTTGGTTTGCGCCAGCAGGCCGGCGGCGATGGCGCGGTAGTAATAGCCCTCCGCGCGCCTGTCGTCCATCCGGATAGCTTTGCCGGCTAGCTGCATGGCGGTGTTGGCAAAACCGGACTTGTCGTTCTTGGTCGTGCTGTTGTAAGCCAACCAGAGGGCGCACCTGATGGCAAGCTTTATTCTGGCATATCGATCTAGCGCAGAGTCGGCGTCGCGCAGTGAGTGTTCGGTTAGCTCGAGTGCGCGTTTAACGGCGTCCGGAGTTCGGGGTGTGCTGGCATATAATGAGTCTGCCTGCGCGAAAGCGTGATTCGGCTCCGGCCGCGACGCTGTTTTTTTCTGCCCGGCACACGAGAACAAAAGGGCAGGGGTCAGTGGCAGCATGAGCATGAAAAGAATATGTGTTTGCATTGACATTCGAAAAACAGAATTAGCCTTGACACTAAGTTGATGAACTTCCAAACTTTCGCTGTAGGATTAGCTGCATTTGAAAACTTGATAAGAATAAGAAACAAAGAACTTGACAATAATCCACAAGATATGTAAGGTATGACTAATAGTCATACTGATTAATCAGTGGAGTTCTTGATGTCAACAGCAAAAGTAGCGATTTCAATTGATGATAGTCTACTTAAGAAACTCGATCTACTCGTCAGGGAAAACGCCTATCCAAATCGAAGCAAGCTAATCCAGGAAGCAGTCACAGAAAAGTTGAACCGAATTGAGAAAACCAGATTGGCGAAAGAATGTGCCAAGCTAGAGCCTCAAATCGAGCAGTCGATGGCTGACGAAGGAATGTCCAAAGAGTTGGATTCATGGCCGGAATATTAAGGGGTGATGTCTATTGGGCAGATCTCAACCCGACGATTGGACATGAGCAGGCTGGTCTTCGACCTGTTCTAATCATTAGTAACAACATTTTTAATGAACGTTCAGGAACTGTGATTGCTTTGGCTTTAACCAGCCAACCACAAAAAGCAGGTTTCCCTCTCACTTTCGAATTGTCGTCACCAGAATTGCCCAAAAGATCCTGGGTTAAGATAAGCCAAATCAGGACACTGTCTACTTTAAGAATCAAGAGTAAATTGGCTACCGTATCTCCTGTAGACGTTGAATACATTATCGAAGGCTTGAACGAAATCATCAATAATTGATTCAAATTGATCAAGGCTGCCCACCGTATTCATCTCTGACATATTCGAGTGTTTTTTTGTCGACCGGCGCGAATCCGGATGACTGCATCAGCGCCAGGATTTCGGCGCCTGATTCATCAGCCGGCATGTTCAGAAGCGCTTGCCGCAATTGCTGGCGGCTGGCTTCGCTCCAATCTGGTCCGATTGTCACAACCAAATCTCTGGGCAACGGGTTCGATTGCCAGATTATT
The DNA here is from genome assembly GCA_964629935.1 of uncultured Calditrichaceae bacterium. Taxonomy (GTDB): domain Bacteria; phylum Zhuqueibacterota; class Zhuqueibacteria; order Oceanimicrobiales; family Oceanimicrobiaceae; genus CAZVSL01. The sequence continues at coordinate 1,889 of CAZVSL010000761.1, forward strand.
TTTAACTCCGGCCACACCATCTCATCATCCTCAAAGAATTGTTTCAACTCCTCGTCGAAGAGCAGGGCAGAGGCTGCAGCGATGGCGCCGGGGCCGCCAGTCGCGTTTTCTATGAGCAGAAAAACTTCATCCGCTAAATTGTCCGCGCCCTCAAGTTCAAAGAAATCGCCCGGTGCGTGGTCGTCGGGAAAGACGACTGTGCGCAAATATTCCAGGTCAAGGGCAAATGTGGTTCTGACTGTGTGACCCTGCAACGCATGTAAAGACTCCGGGCCGGTTTGATGTGTCACCAGATAATAGGTTTCGGTTTGTTTGCCAAACCGGGGTATCTGCAGCACCGGCACAGCATGGCGGCTATCAGACTGAAGATGCGCCAGATAGAAGGCAGGCGGCACAAATGCCAGGGCAGGTTGATGCTTCGTTAACAGAGCCTCGGCTTGCTGCGGCGTATTCGTGATCCTACCCCGCACCTTCTTACCGTGAAACAGCTCGATATTGTTTTGCAGATAGGTCGCGAGTTTCTGCAGAAACTCGGCTGCGATCTCTTGTTGCGCGGATTCGTCGCCATATTTCACCATCAGAAAATCGACGTCGCCATCGCTAGCCTGAGACCGGGCCGCCGGCAGGGGCAGCAAGCAGCAGACCAGCATCAACCAAAGTACCAGGCGACGATCGCCGCGTCTGAGGTGCAAACGTAGTGCTGTCTTATGAAGCATGCCCATTTTCGCTCCTGTGCTGTAGTAGGGTCTCATGATGTTGGTTACGTATCTTCATTGAGCTTTTTGACAGGATAACAGGATTACACAAGATAAGAGAGTTAACCTGCATTATTCACAAATCGCCGCCTCCGCCACAGGATAAATCCTGCGGGTC
>CAZVSL010000762.1:0-2748 GCA_964629935.1 uncultured Calditrichaceae bacterium
CGTACATTGGCGAAAAATCGCGTCATTTCGTAGTTGTTGAATCAACTCCTTCCGACCAGTGAATAATCACAGCCTTGCCAAAATTCACAACCAAAAGTCACAACTTATTTTTCTTGGAAAATTGCGAAAAAAACACTATTTGTTATGGCCTTGAACAGTTGCGCAGGCTCATAAGTGGTGAGTGATGAACTGACGACGTAAAGGGTTTTTAGACAAGAAAAAAAGCGAAATCACCGACGGTCTTTTGGCGAGAACACGGTAATTTCGCTTAAGGGATGACGGTCAAAACCGTCAAACCAATTGTACTGAAAACCCACTCAATTGTCAAGATCTTTTCTTACATTGATGGGTGACGCAGTGCATCGAATTCATCGTTTTGAATGGGATCATCCTCCTTAAGTAGAGCTCGAGTACCAGTTAGCTGAGCGGAAATTCGTGAATTCAAACTTCAAAGGAGGAACCAATGAATATCCAAATACTTAACGTATTTCTATTGATCTGTTTCGTTTTGGGATGCCAGAGAGATATGGACTTAACCTCACCTAGTTCAAACGTGATCCCAAGCGAGACGAAGGTGACTGGTCAGACAATCAATTCTACAACAAAGACTGAAAATGTCATCTCACTCTTAGCTGAGGATTCAGAGCTTTGGACAACCCCAGATAGTGTATTCACTTGGGCTGCGCCAGATTCGAATATGGAGATTGTTAATGTTAGGCACCTGTTAAAGTTAGAAATGCCAGCAGGTGGAATTGTATGCTTGAAGCAACTCAAAACAGATCAGTCTGATCCAGAAATCGTATACTTCAAGATAGAACACTACCGAACTGATATTTCGAAAAACGAAATACGTATTGGACAGATCGTCAAGACGGAGTTCATAGAATGGGATAGCTCAAGACAACAAAAAAGAAAAACAAACCTCGAAGCAATTGCCCACGATTTACTAACTCGAAATCCCAAAACAAATGCCTTTACTCAGCAAATGCAGATTCTCTCCACTACAGCTTGCCCAGATTGGAGTGGAAGTCCTCAAAACTTGTGGGCAGGGGCATACTATGAACACGCCGATTTTGGTGGTAAAGTCTGGACTCCATGGATTAACCATAGCACCTGGGATCTCGGCTCTTACTATGTATGGCTCCATCTATCATACTACGACTTTGCCAACATCATGTCTTCTTGTCTTGGTGATTTTGACCTGAAGACCGAAGTCTGCGATAACGACGTATACCGGAGATTCGTCTATACAAAAAAGATGTGGCTCTACAAGGGTCCAGCTGGAACTGGCGGTTATTCTGATCTTGTCTGGTATATGAACAGCAGTAGTCTGCCGTTTTCCATCTTTATAGCCAATCCAGTAATTGATGGTTGGTATGATGACTTTTCCGAAACCACCAATAATATGAATGATAACGTCGAATCAGTAGCAGTTCTGATGGAGGCTATTCAGAAGTCCTATTGAAATAGCTGGACTGTGGGCTGATATTAGTCGTTTGAGAGAATAGAGATGATGAAGAAGGTGCTGACTTAGGCTCGATGATTGTTCCAGGCGAGTCATAATGTCAGTACCTCTTCCTAAGCCAAAAATGTCTAATAGCCACTACTGGAGATTTATCATGGTTCTTAGCAACAAGTTAACTTTTTTCGCTTTAGGGCTTGTTATGGCCAATGGTCTGACCACTGATTCTCAGCTTCATGCACAACTCCACACCCAATTCACAGCCAGCGCCCAGTCGCAAGCCCTGGGACGGACATTTGCCAGCAGTACAAGCAATGCCCTGGACGCCACATCGAACCCGGCCAGTCTGGCAGAATTCAACACACTCGCTACCGCCGTGGCATTCGCCAATACCTCTTTTGATTCAGAAAAAATGAGCGCGGGCGTGGTGTTGCCGGTTGATGCAAACAACGCATTTGGCCTGTCATATCACCGGCTGCAAGCGGACCTGCACGCTTTCGATGGCGAAGGCCAGTTCGCTCAAAACATTGGCTACAGACTCCAAAGCCTGGTTGCCAGCTATGGCCGGCGCCTGACTGCAGATCTCAGTCTGGGATTAAACGGCAGGGTTTTATTCCTCTCACACATACGGGATGATGAACCCGAGTACCTCGGTTTTGGCTTCAGTGCGCAATACAGCCTGCCTTTCCACACGGGTCTCCTCGAGAGTGTTAGGATTGGATTGCTCGCGGAAAACCTTGTACAGCCGGAATTCACGCCCGCTGACAACCGCGCCATCCTGCCGAGAGAATTCCGCCTGCTCATCGAAAAGCCAGTTCAAATCGGAAGCTCGCGCCTGGACCTGATCAACAATCTCGTGCTCATGGATAAACGTGAAATGGATCAGATGGGCGCCAACCAGCGATTCTTTGCCTACTGGGGACTGCAATACTCGTACGATTCGCTCTTTTCACTGCGCGGCGGCTTCATCCAGAACGGCCTGGTCTGGGGCGCAGGCCTGCGCTGGCACAACGTGACGCTGGACTACGCGTATGGCGATTACGATAATAGCAACTTTCCGAAGAACTTTGGTTTTCAGCACAATGTATCGGTTTCGTTTGCACTGACGCCTACAACCTTGTGATTTTTTAGCAAAGTCTTATAGCCACCGATTGACTGAAGAAACACAGTTTTCTTTTTTTCCACAAAGTCATGAAGCGAGACCTCAAAGGAGGCTTTATGGCTCTATGTGGTTTTGTGTGGGTAGCTGCACATCATTCTTTGCTATCACCGTCTTAGGCTCCCTC
>CAZVSL010000763.1:0-2746 GCA_964629935.1 uncultured Calditrichaceae bacterium
GCTGCGGGAAGTGGTTCTTGCGATGCGCAATTTGCATGTTTTCCATCACTTCGGTTACGCGTTTCTTGCGCTCCGAAGATGAGTAGCCGAGGTAAAGCAACGGCAGCTCGATATTTTCAAACACGGTGAGCTCATCGATCAGGTTGAAGCTCTGGAACACAAAGCCGATATTCTCTTTGCGCAAATTGGCGCGCTGACGTTCCGAATATCTCGATACTTCCTGGTCGAGAAAATAGAACTCGCCGCTGGTGGGATTATCCAGCAAACCTACTACATTAAGCAGTGTTGACTTGCCACAACCGGAGGGTCCCATAATCGAAACGAATTCACCAGCCTTTACTTCGATATTGACGTTGTTGAGAGCGGTGGTTTCGACTTCTTCGGTGGTGTAGATCTTCTTCAGGTCAACGGTTCTTATCATCACGGTCTCCTTCTAAAAAGATTCGAAAGTTGCTGGATTTCATCATTCTGAGTATGGTCCGGCGCAGTGAAGCTGTCACCCTTTCGACGCGTCGCGACTCCAAGCAGAGTCAGGCTGAGCGAAGCTGCTCAAACGAGGTCATGCTTAGAAGTCGAGTCACCCTTCGACTTCGCTCATGGTGACAGCTTTTTGACTTAGCGATATGCTACTAAGTACGAAAGATTCTTCCAGAATGACGTTCACGTTACAGTATTTCATTTGGACAGCATATATTGCCAAAATGTTGCACGCCTTTTTCTACTCCTTCAAAACCAGCTTGTCGATATCGCCGAAACTATCATACGAGGAAGTCACGACTTTCTCGCCCGGCTCAAGACCCTCGAGAACTTCAAAGACCTGCGGATTCTGGCGCCCCAGGCGGATATTGCGTTTGATGGCCGTTTCGCCGGATTCTTCCAGTACATAGATCCACTGGCCGCCGGTTTTTTGATAGAAGCCGCCGCGTGGAATCAGAACCGCCTCCGACAAATCTCCTAACTCCAAACGAATGTGCACGGTCTTGCCGCGGCGAATGTCTTCGGGCGTTTCGCCCCGGAAGCGCATGTCTACTTCAAAACGGCCGTCGCGGACTTCCGGATAGACACGATCTGTAATTAGGCGGAACGTCTTGCCGGCAAAGTCAAACTCGCCATATTGACCCTCGTTGATGCGGGCAAGATAGTGTTCATCGATAGCAGCACGGACGATAAAGCCATCCAACTGGTCCACCTGGCCGATGCGCTGTCCCTGCGCCACAGTCTGGCCTATTTCCGGAATCAATGAAGTTAACTGGCCATCGATGGGCGCGCGGATAGTCAGATCGTCCAGACGTTGTCTGGCGATGCTCAAATTTCGCTCCAGCCGGTCGAGGGACTGCTCGAGTTGCCGTACCTGCACGATATGAAATATCGAATCCTGCTTGAAGGATTCGACATTGAGTCGCTGGCGCTTTTTTTGATATTCGTATTCATCTTTTGTGGCTTCGAATTCCTGCTGCGAAATCAGGTTCTGTTCGAACAGCTCCTTGTGGCGGTCGTAGAGCCGTTTCAATCTCTGAATTTCATACTCCTGATCGATCAGGCGTTGGCGCAAGGTAATGCGGTTTTGCTCGAGACTGAAGCGCGTGCTGGTGAGAATATTGCGCTGTTCTACCACAAGCGCATCCTGGGACAATATCTGGAGATGCAGGTTGGTATTCTGGAGCTGTAGAATCTTGTCGCCGGCTTCGACATAGCTGCCGGCCTCAGTGTAGATGGTGTCGACACGTCCGCCTTCGGTTGCATCCAGAAAAATGGTTCTGATCGGTAGAACAGTTCCCGTCACTGGAATGAATTCCTGGAACGGGCCGCGTCTGACTTCTGAGATGGTGATCTTTTCCTGCTCAACGTTGAGCTTTGAGCTTCGGTCGCCAAAACCGAGATTATAGATAATAATACTGAAAAAGAGCGCCGCGGCCGCCAACATGGCGATTCTTTTGGGCGTCCATTTCTTTTTCTCTATGATTCGATCCATTACTTGTTTACCCTAATTTGTTGATTGTGCTTAGAGGTATCCACCAGAATCTTTCCCGCAGGCACAAGCAGCCAACGATCTGTTCAACAATTATACCAGCTTTAAAAAACAATGACTTAACCTATGGCCACTCCCTTTTTGAAGCCCTAAAGTATACGCCTTTATTACAAGCTGTGTCCGAATACGAACATCCCCCGGCTCAAATTGGGTTGTTTTTTCTCCTGAAATACCATTCATTACTAATGGGATTGTCGCACCATAACGACATGCCGGACTTAAGCCGATGAACTTATGGTACAGTTTCGCGTATGCCATGACGTTACATCACATATTGCTACCTAATCGCAATTTCATTTGGCTTGAAACATCGATAAACATAGTGATCGGGTCAGGTCACAAGATATCTCAAACCCCGGGTGCCAGAAAAAATGAATAAGAAAATCGGAAAGATTCTGGTGGTTGATGATGACCCGGATGTTCTTCTTGCCGCACGGCTATTTTTGAAGAAACATTTTCTCCTGGTCAACACGATTAACGATCCTAACGCTATTCCTACGCAGTTGAAAAACGAAAGTTACGATGTCATTCTTCTGGATATGAATTTTGCCCGCGGCGCCAGCAGCGGTCGTGAAGGCTTCCAATGGCTGAATACAATCCTCGAGCTCGACCCCTCTGCCGTGGTTGTCCTGACCACGGCTTACGGCGATGTGCAACTGGCTGTGCGCGCCATCAAGGAAGGCGCCATGGATTTTGTGCTCAAACCGTGGCAAAACG